>CAKVOK010000069.1 GCA_934792465.1 uncultured Clostridia bacterium
GTTCTTATGTGAGAACATCAAGGTTCCGGGGAACCCGTTCGCAATCTATTGATTGCGCTAACGGGTCGGGTTCTTATGTGAGAACATCAAGGTTCCGGGGAACCCGTTCGCAATCTATTGATTGCGCTAACGGGTCGGGTTCTTATCTTTCGATTTCCGCAATAACTGTTTTTGCGAGTGAATTCAGCTTATATCCTGCGGCACTGTATCTTGAATCACCGTGAATATAGATTACAAGCTTGTTTTTGCCGTCTTGCAAATCGGTTTTTGCAATATTGACATCGCCTCGTTTAATTTTTCCGCCGTTCAGACTGTATGAAATATAAGGAGTTCTGTTTGCGGAAGCCTTGAATGTCAGAGCATCTGCGGTAAGCTTTAAAGAATATGTTCCGTCCGCATTTTCCGTTGCGTCCGCACCGTCGAATTTCACATCTGTAACATTAAGCGCACTTACAACTTTAAAAGGCTGCGTTGTTGCGGTGCAAACGGTAGTGCCGTCGATTTTGCTGATAACGTTGGCGGTTATTTCAAGGTTTTCGGCATCCTGTGCGTCTTTTGAAACTATAATAGTGTTGCCGTCACGCTTGATACCCTTAAGTCCGTTGAAATTATCGGAATATTCAATTGTATAATAACTTTCCCAAGAATCCGGAAGTTTTGCACCTCGTACATTAAAGCCTTTTAAGCTTAACTTATATTTGCTTGCGTCACTCCACGAAAGGCTGTTTGCATACAGTATATCATTTATCATAAGGCTTGCGGAGTCTATGGTATAATTATCGGGAACAGCCTTTGATATTGTTATTGGCAGAACAGCCGATACAGCAGGATTTGAAATCGAAACCGCTGTGATATTTACTTTTCCGACACTGTTTGCGATAAGCGTACCGCTCTTAGGATTGATGTCTGCATTGATAATGCCGTCAACCGACCATTTTACATTTTTGTTTGTAGCATTGTCGGGAAGAACTTTTACCGAATAATTATATATTCCGCCGGTGGCACAGTTACTTTCGCCTATTATTTCTATTGACTGCGGCAAAATCTCGTTTTCAACAACCGTAATCTCGAAAGTTGCTTTTTTATCTTTTGCAGTTGCGGTGACTGTTGCATTTCCGACAGCATTTGCAGTTACAAGACCTGTATCTGATATACTTACACAACTATCGGCTGTCCAGGTGATTTTTTCGCTTGCCATAGCAGTAGGTAATATATTTGCATTAAGCTGTTTGGTTTTTCCGACAGCTATTACAGAACAGTCATCTTCAGTGGTTATTTCTATCTTTTCAATATTTGTTCCGGTGGTGCCGGGGAAATACTCGATGGAAAAACTGTCCGGCATGATGTTATTCCCTAAAGTGAAAAGTTGTTTTCCCGGCAGTGATTGTACCGATGATACGAGGGGCTTGCCTCGCAGATTGTATGAAACATCTGTAGATATTACATTTTCATTTGTAATATTAATTTTTTTCAGCTTAAAATCGGCAATTTTGATTTCGGCATTTTTATCAAGGTCGATATAGAGATTGGTTTTGTCAACCGCACTGAGCCAGAATCTTACACAATGTCCGTTTTTTGTTTCCATGGTTGAAAATGCAAGATTCGGAACGAGCCAGTCCTTAAAGTTTTCATTTAATTTAAATGAATCAATTACCGGTTCAACTTGTTTTTCATCATAACCTATATAAAATGTCATACCCATAATTTTTTCGGATTCGCCTCTTAAAACTACAGAAACGTTCATAAACTCGTTTTCATCGGTGATACGGTAGATAACCTTTGTGTTTTCAACTCCTGCCGCATATGTAACGGAGATTCCCGAAACAAACATGGCAAATATAACAAGCATACCAAATATTTTTTTCATATGTATCCTCCTCCAGAATAAACTCTATATTATAATTTTATCATATAATAACTCATATGTCAAGTTTTTTTGATAACACTGCATAAAAACTTTATAAATATTAGATAAAATTTATACTTGCAAAAATACTTCACTTATAGTATAATATATAATGAAAAAATTATATTAATGAGGTGTCGGAATGAAAAAAATTTTATCCTTTATTTGCCTTACGGCAATCATTTTAACAATCCCTTTAAGCGTATGCGCTTATCAGTTCCCGAATGCGGTTTGGAAGCCCAATGACGCATATACGCAAGCTGTTCAGGCAGGCGATAACTACGGTGTGATTACTTTCGGATGTCAGATTATGGACATATTAAAAGGTGAACCGCAAAATCATCAGGTAATAGAGTTTTCGGCTTCACGCTGTGAGGGTGTTGCGAAAGCATATGAAAACTTGGGTGATTACGCCTCAAGTGCAAAATATTACGAATCCTATGCGGGTTATGCGGCTGCATTGGGATTTGACGATGCGGTGCGCATTTCTCAGGCAAAAGCCAAGGAATATACACCGAAAATAGAGCTTACGGCTCCGGCAGCATACTCGCAAATTAACTTCGGTGCGAAAAATGAGCCGGAAAAAGGCGTGCGCTATGGAGTTACGGTAGACAGCACATCGAGAGAAAGACTTGCAAATGAATCTATGACGCTTATATATATTAATTTCGGCGACGATTCGCAGCTTCCGTATATACGCCGCAAGCTTGAAGAGGCTTCGGCAAAAGGCATTGCGGCAGAGATTGCATGGAATGTTGTGGGCGAGGGGAACGAAATAGCGTCGGTAACTTCCAATACGGCTCATATAAATAACGTTTTGAATCTGTTGAAAGACTTTCCGTCAATGCCGCTTTATGTGCGCTTTGCGGCAGAGGTAGATGTATGGTCGGTAAAAGCAGACCCGACGGCTTTTAAAAATTCATTTGCTTACATATCAAATGCGGTGCATCAGGCATTGGCAAACGCAGCTGTTGTATGGAGCATAAACATGGTGTCCGGCTGGGACATGAATGTTGATGAATATTATCCGGGTGACGAATACGTGGACTGGGTAGGGGTATCGCTCTATTTGCAGAAATATTTCCTCGGACAGAATGACCAAAGCGAAAACGGAAAAATAAACGAAATAATGTTTTTCAGCGGAAAGAGCGCAGACCCGATTGCGGCATTGGAAAAGATAATCAATACATACGGAAACCGCAAACCGATTATGGTTGCGGAAGGCGGCGTATCCCATTATATTAATTCTCTGGGCGAAGATGCTTCGGCATGGGCGCAGATATATTTAAGAAAGATATTTAATTATATACCTATGATGTATCCGCAGGTGAAGCTTATCGCATATTTTGATAAGGTAATGAACGAAATAAATAATTATGCGCTGACGGCAAATAATTCACTTTTTGAAAGCTACAGTGCCATAACGCAAAATCCGTGGTTTATACAGAGAAATTCATCTTCTGCACTGTCGTTTGCAAGAATGCCGAATGTATTTGAAACGGGAAAAATGTCAACCTTTATGACATATGTGCATACATACGGAGCGGAAGAGCCGAAAGTGAACTATTTTGTTGACGGAAATTTCTATGCTTCGAGAGATTATGCACCGTATACCTGCAATATATCGTTTGACGCACCGGGACAGCATACTCTCAAAGTGACGGCGGCGAGCGGCGATAATGTACTTTGCGAAAGAGAATACACCGTGTGGATTTCAGATGAAATTTCAATTGCGGTAAACGATATGAAAATATTGTCGGACGTACCGCCGATATTGGTAAACAACAGAACTCTTGTCCCGGTAAGACTTATTGCCGAAAGTCTGGGAGCAGAGGTTTCGTGGAACGAAGCGGCGCAGGAAGTGACGGTTAAAAAAGGTTCGGATATAATTAAACTGACAATCGGTGAAAATGTTATCACAAAAAACGGTGTTCCGTCAACTATTGACGTGGCTTCGCAGGTTACGGACGGCAGAACAATGCTGCCGGTGAGAGCGGTTGCCGAGGCACTTAGCTGCAAGATAGATTGGGTTGATGCACAAAATCTTGTATCAATAACTAAGTAGAGGAGATTAATGCAAATGAAATTTATAAAGGAATTTAAAGAATTTGCAATAAAAGGCAATGTAATCGATATGGCAGTCGGCGTAATCATAGGCGGAGCCTTCGGAAAGATAGTAAGCTCGCTTGTAAATGATATAATTATGCCTGCTATAAGTTTGCTTCTCGGTAAGATTGATTTGTCGAAGCTTGCCATAGTTATTGAAAAACAGGGTGCAGACCCGATAGTTATAGGATATGGTATGTTTTTGCAGAATGTAATAGACTTTCTTATAATAGCACTGTGCATTTTCATGTTTGTTAAGCTTTCGGCGAAGCTGAAAAGAAAAGAAGAAGAAAAGCCGGTTGAGCCGCCGAAACCCTCCAATGAAGAAGTTTTACTTGCGGAAATAAGAGATATTCTGGCAAATAAAGAGAGGACAGGCGAGGAATAATACGGAGGTAATTATGATGATGCGCCGCTTGAAAGACCGGCGAAAATATTGTTTGAAATATAGATATTTGAAAAGGAGAATAAAAAAGTTGGAAAGAAAAAGCGGTGTGCTTATGCACATTTCATCGCTCCCGGGGGAATATTCCTGCGGAGCATTTAACGAATCGGCAAAAAAATTTGTTGATTTTATAAAGGAATGCGGCTTTTCGTATTGGCAGGTGCTGCCGTTCGGGATTGTGGACGAGTGCAATTCGCCGTATAAATCGTATTCCGCATTTGCCGGAAATCCGTATTTTATAGATATTGAGGCGCTTAACCGAAACGGTCTTATAACGCACGATGAACTTGAAGCACAAAAGCAGACAACGCCGTATTCATGCGAATATGTGCGTTTGTATCACAGCCGTTTGAACCTGCTCAGAAAAGCTGCAAAGCGTGCGGCAAACAAAGATGAAATAACCGAATTTATTGCGGAAAATAAATACCTTGATAAGTTCTGTACATTCATGGGTCTGAAAGCTGTGAACGAGAATCTTCCGTGGCAGGAATGGAAAAACGATGTTCCCGATGAGGATGAAGTTTTTGCATGGAAATTTATTCAGTATTATTTCTTTACACAATGGAAAGAGATAAAAGCATATGCGAACGAGAAGGGTATTGAGATTATAGGAGATATTCCGATATATGTGTCACCGGACAGCGCAGACGTATGGGCGGAAAGAGAGCAGTTTCTGCTTGATGAAAAAGGCTATCCGGAAATGGTTGCCGGAGTTCCGCCGGATTATTTTGCCAAGGACGGACAGCTTTGGGGAAATCCGATATACGATTGGAATCATATGGAACGGGACGGCTTTTCCTGGTGGGGCGACAGAATGTGCCATATGCTTGATATGTTTGACGGAGTGCGAATAGACCATTTCAGAGGTGTTGAATCTTATTGGGGAGTGCCGGCATCGGAAGAAACCGCAAAAAACGGTAAATGGTATAAAGGACCGGGAATGAAGCTTGTTGAAAAAATACATGAGGTTGCGGGCGATAAGCTTGTTATAGCCGAGGATTTGGGCGATATTACGGAAGATGTATATAAGCTTTTGGAAGAAAGCGGTTTCCCGGGAATGCGTGTATTTCAGTTTGCCTTTCTCGGGGATGACAATACGCCGCATTTGCCGCATAATTATAAAAATAATTGTATTGCATATTCGGGAACGCATGATAACAATACATTGCTCGGATATCTTTGGGAGCTTGACAACGAAATGCGCAGAAAAATGCTTGAATATTGCGGATATTTAAGTTCGGATTGGGAACGAGGATATGACAGCATTTTAAGAACGCTTTTTGCAAGCCATGCAGGCGTGCTTATTCTGCCGATACAGGATTTGCTCGGCTACGGCTCGGATACTCGCATGAATATTCCCGGTACGGCACACGGAAACTGGCAGTTCAGAATTACGGAGCAGCAGCTGTACGGAATAGATAAAGAAAAATTCAAACGATTTAATGCATTGTATAAAAGATAATGTAAAAAAACACACGTTTTTTGTCAAGATTAAAATTTTGGTAAAAATATGTTGACATTATAAAAAAACAGGTGTATAATAGATACACAAGCAGCAACGGCGCTGCATAAAATATTGATAATAATTTTGAACAAAGGTGTTTACCGAACGTATCAGTGCGTCCGGCAAATACCTTTTTCTGTTTTTATTGATTTTTAATTTAACATCGCTGAATTTATTCGCTGCTTCTTCGCACCGTATGTGCGCATAAATTACCGTATACAGCTTACCTGCCCGCGGTATGCTGTGTATATTTAATATATTCTGTGGGCAGAAAGGCTATGGTAATATGAAAAAAGAAGGCGAAATCAGAATACCGTCGGGATGTGCCATAAGCGGTATATTCGATAAATCGGGAGAGAGGATTCCGGGAGATATAATAGTAAAATCAATCGCAACAATGCACGACCGTTCAAACGGTTTGGGCGGCGGCTTTGCAGGCTACGGAATATATCCCGAATATAAGGAGCTCTACGCATTGCACATTTTTTATGACGGACTTTCATCAAGAGAAAATACGGAAAGATTTTTGGAAGAAAATTTCTCGGTTGAAAATCTTTCGAGAATACCCATAAGAAAACATAAAAATATTACAAACGAACCGCTGATATGGCGATATTTTGTTCGTCCGCTTCCGATAAAGCTGGAAAGCGCACAGCTTGATGAAGATGAATTTGTTTCACGCTGTGTGATACAGATAAATACAAAGATTGACGGCAGCTACGTTTTTTCAAGCGGAAAAAACATGGGCGTGTTTAAAGCCGTGGGATATCCGGAAGATGTCGGCGAATTTTACCGTCTTGAAGAATACAGCGGATATTGCTGGACGGCACACGGACGTTATCCTACGAATACGCCGGGCTGGTGGGGCGGCGCACATCCGTTTTCGCTGCTTGATTATACTATAGTTCATAACGGCGAAATTTCTTCTTATGATGCGAACAGACGTTTTATAGAAATGTACGGATATAAATGCACGTTGCTGACAGATACCGAAGTGATAACATATATCATGGATTTTCTGCACAGAAAGAAAAAACTTACGTTAAAAGAAATTGCCGCCATTGTCGCAGCACCGTTTTGGAGCGAAATCGAAAAAATGCCGAAAGAAGAACGTGACAGATATACATATCTGCGTGATAATTTCGCAAGTCTTTTGATTACGGGACCGTTCTCGATTCTGCTCGGATTCAAAGGCACAATGATGGCGCTGAACGACAGATTGAAGCTGCGCAGCATGGTTGTTGCCGAAAAGGGAAAACGTGTTTATGTTGCGAGCGAGGAAAGCGCAATTCGTGAGATTTGTCCCGACCCGGAAAAGGTATGGTCACCGAAAGGCGGAGAGCCTGTTATCGTAACGCTTGACGATATGAATATATAAAGGAGTTGTTGAACAATGGGTATCAATTATATATATCCCGAATTTGATGTTATAAGAGATAAAGACAGATGTATAAAATGTAAGGTCTGTATGCGCCAGTGTGCAAACGAGGTTCATACATATAATGAAAAATTTGATATAATGCAGTCGGATTCGTCCAAATGCGTAGATTGCCAGAGATGCGTTTCTCTCTGTCCGACACGTGCGCTTAAGATTGTTAAATCCGATAATACATTCCGTGAAAATGCCAACTGGAGCATGAACGCAATGAAAGAAATTTACCGTCAGGCAGATTCGGGCGGCGTATTGCTTTCTTCCATGGGAAATCCGAACCCATTTCCGGTGTATTGGGATAAAATGCTGATAAATGCTTCGCAGGTTACGAATCCGTCTATCGACCCCTTGCGTGAACCTATGGAAACAAGAGTATTTCTCGGAAAGAAATCCGATGAGATTGAAAGAGATGAAAACGGAAAAATCATACCGCATTCAAAACACCCGAATCTGGAACTTGACGTGCCTGTTATGTTTTCCGCAATGAGTTACGGCTCAATAAGCAAGAATGCACATGAATCGCTTGCGAGAGCGGCACAGGAGCTCGGCACTTGCTACAATACCGGTGAGGGCGGACTGCACAAAGATTTTTATAAATACGGAGCGAATACGATTGTGCAGATAGCTTCGGGACGTTTCGGCGTTTATGAAGATTATCTCAATGCCGGTGCAGCACTTGAGATTAAAATGGGTCAGGGCGCAAAACCGGGTATCGGCGGACATCTTCCGGGAACTAAGATTGTGGGCGATGTGTCGCGTACAAGAATGATTCCTGAGGGCAGCGACGCTATTTCTCCCGCACCTCATCATGACATTTATTCAATTGAGGATTTGCGTCAGCTGGTGGCTTCGCTTAAAGAAGCTACGAACTACACAAAGCCTGTTATAGTTAAGATTGCGGCTGTGCATAATGTTGCGGCAATTGCTTCCGGTATCGCAAGAAGCGGAGCGGATATCATAGCAATAGACGGTTTCAGAGGAGGCACGGGTGCAGCGCCTACAAGAATACGCGATAACGTAGGTATACCGATAGAGCTTGCACTTGCGTCGGTGGATTCAAGGCTGCGCGAAGAGGGAATAAGAAACGAAGTTTCCGTAGTTGTCGGCGGAAGTATAAGAAACAGTGCCGATATTGTAAAGGCTATTGCACTCGGTGCAGATGCGGTGTATATAGGAACGTCCGCATTGGTTGCACTCGGCTGCCATCTTTGCAGGTCGTGTCACAGCGGTAAATGCAACTGGGGAATAGCAACGCAAAGACCGGAACTTGTAAAGCGTTTGAATCCGAATATCGGAGCGCAGCGCCTTGTAAATCTTATTACCGCATGGAAGCACGAAATTAAAGAGATGATGGGCGGAATGGGAATAAACTCGATAGAAGCCCTTAAGGGAAACCGCCTTATGCTGAGAGGTATAGGACTTACGGAAAAAGAACTTGAAATTCTGGGAATATCCCATGCCGGTGAATAAGGAGGTAATTTGAAAATGAAAAAAGTATATGTAAATGAAGAATGGTGTCTGGGATGTCACCTGTGCGAATATAACTGTGCATTTTCAGCCAGCGGCGAAAAGGATATGGCAGAGGCGCTTATGAACAAGCCTATCTTTCCGAATATTCGGATTGAAGAACTCGGAGATATAAATTTTGCGGTGTCTTGCCGCCACTGCAAAGACGCATTGTGCGTCAAATCCTGTATAGCCGGCGCACTGCACAAGGAGGACGGGGTTGTTAAGATAGACAAGAATAAATGCGTAGGCTGCTATACGTGCGTGCTTGTCTGTCCTTACGGCTGTATTGTGGAATCGGAAAACGGAGCGGTGAGCAAATGCGAGCTTTGTACAAGCAGAAGTGATAAAACTCCGGCGTGTGTGCAGGGCTGCCCGAACGGAGCTATCGTATTTGAGGAAAGGGGTGAATAAACGTGAAGTATGTTATAATAGGAAATTCAACTGCGGCGGTAGGCTGTATCGAGGGTATTCGGTCGCATGACAAAGACGGCGAAATAACGGTTATATCAAATGAAAATCATCATACATATTCACGTCCTTTAATATCGTATCTGCTGTACGGAAAAACAGATACGGAAAGAATGAAATACAGGGGAAGCGATTTTTACGGGAAGAATAAAGTAAAAACAATACTGGGTGAAAACGTTGTAAAAATTGATGCGAAAAACAAATGTGCGGTGCTTGAAAACGGAGAAACGGAAGCATACGACAAGATTATGATTGCAACGGGTTCGAGTCCGTTTGTTCCTCCGATGAAAGGACTTGAAAATGTTGAGAAAAAATTCACGTTTATGACTCTTGATGATGCGCAAAATCTCGAAAAGGTATTGACATCTGACGCAAAAACGGTTATAATAGGAGCAGGGCTTATAGGTCTTAAAGCTGCCGAAGGCATTGCGGACAGAGTAGGCAAGATTACCGTTGTTGATATGGCAGACAGAATTTTGCCGAGTATACTTGATGAACAGGGTTCGGCAATGATTAAAAAATATCTTGAAGATAAAAAGAGCATTGAATTTAAGCTGAATACATGCGTTTCGGAATTTGACGGCAATACAGCGATTTTGGCAAACGGAGAAAGAGTAGATTTTGATATTGTGATAATTGCGGTGGGCGTAAGACCGAACACATCTCTTGCGAAAGACGCCGGAGCGGAAGTAAACAGAGGCATTGTATGCAGCAGCAAGCAGGAAACAACGCTGAAAGACGTGTATACGGCGGGCGACTGCTGCGAAAGCTTCGATATTTCGTGCGGTGAAAACAGAATTCTTGCACTTTTGCCGAATGCTTATATGCAGGGATTTACGGCAGGCGTGAATATGTCCGGCGGAGAAGCTGAATTTAATAATGCAATTCCGATGAACGCAATAGGATTTTTCGGAAATCATATTATAACGGCAGGCAGCTACATAGGTGAAAGCTATACCGAAATCGGCGACAATACATATAAAAAGCTGTTCTTCAAGGACAATCTGCTTAAAGGCTTCATACTTATAGGCGACATCAAACGTGCCGGTATATACACTTCGCTTATAAGAGAGCAAATTCCTCTTGATACCATTGACTTTGAAGCTGTGAAAAAACAGCCGGGAATGTATGCATTCCCGAAAGCAAGACGCGACGAAAAATTAAGAAACGGAGGGATTTAACCGTGAGTATAAATGCAAAAGGAATGTATTACAAAGAGCTTAACGAACTTGTAAGACAGGAAAAAGAAAATGATATAACGCTTGAAAATGTAAACGGTCAGAGATATATAGGTGCAGGCTCAAACGGCAAAATAATAAGAATCGAGGGCGTGCCGGGAAATGCGCTCGGCGCATATCTTAACGGAAGCAAGCTTATTTGCAGTACGAATGCACAGGACGAAACGGGCGACACCATGAACGATGGCGAGATTATAATAAACGGCAATTGCGGCGATGCCTGCGGATATGCTATGAGAGGCGGAAAGATTTTTGTTAAGGGAAATGCCGGATACCGTGCCGGTATTCATATAAAGGCATACAAGGAGAAACAGCCGTCAATCGTAATAGGAAATAAAGCCGGTGCGTTTTTGGGAGAATACCAGGCAGGCGGAAAAATTATTGTTTTGGGTTTGGACTCCGACGAGTTCCCCGTTGATAAATTTATGGCTACCGGTATGCACGGCGGAAAAATATACATACGCTCGGATATTGCACCTGTGCCTGAAACCAAACAGATAATAGCGGCAAAGGCTGATGAAAACGACCTTGCGGAAATCAAAAAGGAGCTTGAAGAATTTTCAAAATATTTTGATGTGCCAATGAGTAAGATTATGGAGAAAAGCTTCTATGTTTTGACACCGGATACAAAAAATCCGTATAAACAGCTGTATACAAATAATTAAAAATATATGCAAGCAGAAAGGGTATGGTAGATATGAATAAATATGAGGCGCTTGACTATATCAGAGAAAGTGATGTTGAATTTATAAGGCTTCAGTTTTGCGATATGTTCGGCAGATTGAAAAATATGTCGATAATGGCGTGGCAGCTGGAACGTGCGTTTGAATACGGTATACCGTTCGACGCTTCGTGTGTTACCGGGCTTTTGAATACCGATAACGAGGATTTGTTCCTGATGCCCGATGCCGATACCCTTTCCGTGCTGCCGTGGCGGCCGCAGACAGGCAGAGTTGTGAGATTTTATTGTGATATAAAACACAGCGACGGAACATTGTTCGGCGGTGACGGCAGAAATCTTTTGAAAAATACGGTCGAAAAGTTCGGAGATTATGAAGTGAAAATCGGGAATGCGATTGAGTTTATGCTCTTCAATACGGATGAAGAGGGCAACCCGACGTTTACTCCGCATGACAGCGCAAACTATTTTGAGACGTCGCCGGCAGACAGGGGAGAGAATGTAAGACGAAATATATGTCTTACTCTTAAGGAAATGGGAATATCCGTAGAAGGCTCTCACCATGAAGCAGAACACGGTCAGCATGAGATAATAATTATGCACGAGGACGCATTGCGTGCGGCTGATAATTTTGTAACGGCAAAATCCGTAATCAGCACGGTTGCGCACCAAAACGGACTTTATGCGTCGTTTATGCCGAAGCCGTTTGAAAATATTGCGGGCAACGGTACGCATATAAATATAAGTATATATCAGAACGGCAGAAATATATTTGCCGGCGACGATATCTCCGAAGACGGGAAATATTTTATAGCCGGAATCATGGCGAATACGGACGGCATATGCCTTTTCTCGAATCCTACGGTAAATTCGTATAAGCGTCTTATGTCGGGGAGCCGTGCGCCTAAATATATAGCATGGTCGAAAAGAAATATTCCTCAGCTTGTCAGCATACCGAAATCAAACGGAAACAGTGCGGAAATCGAAATCAGGAATCCGGACGGAACAATGAGTCCGTATGTAACGTATGCGCTTTTGACGGAAGCCGGTATGTGGGGAATAAAAAATAAAATAAAGCTTCAGAAAGAATTTGATAAAATTACTTCAAAGACAAGAAAGCTTCCTTCAAATCTGCATGACGCAATTGTGTGTGCAGAAAATAATATGCTTGTAAAAAACGTGCTCGGAGAGAAAGTGTTTAATGAGTATGCGGCTATAAAGCAGCATGAATGGGAAGATTATCAGAATACGGTTACCGACTGGGAACTGAAAAAATATTTCTGATTATATGATGCAAAATTAATCTCTTATCATTCCTTGCCCTGTGATAAGGAGATTTAAAACAATAAGTTTATGCTGCACAGGGAGGCAGATAGGGAGGTTGTCGTGTGGAAAAGGTTTTGATTGTATCATCTTCACCAAAGGGAACGGACGCATTGCTTAAAATCATGCCGCAGATTATAGAATCAAATTCCGATTCCGCAGACTGCGGCGGCAGAGCAAGACGGAAATTTATTGAAAACAGCTATGATGTTGTTATAATAAATATGCCTCTTTCGGACGAAGACGGTCTTATGCTTGCGCAGGACCTCGCTGCTGATACAGACGCAGGGATAATACTTCTCGCACCGTCGGATAAGTCGGATTATATCGAAAGCGTTGTCGGCACTATGGGTGTTTTTGTCGTACCGAAACCATTTACCGCAGCAATGATAAGCCAGGCGATACGCTTCAACGTGGCGGCGAGAAACCGTATGTATCAGGTTGTTAAACAAAAGAATGAATTAAAACGTACAATAGATGATTTAAAGGCGGTCAGCCGTGCAAAATGCTGTCTTGTTCAATATCTTAATATGACGGAATCGCAGGCTCACAGATATATTGAGAAACAGGCGATGGATATGCGGTGCAGCAGACGGCGTATTGCCGATAAAATTATAAGTACATACGAAATGTAAATGCTGCGGTATTTGCAGCGAAAGGCAGGTGTTTTGTATAAAAAGAGATATATTTGTTGACAGACTTAAGGGATATGCTTGTTTTCTTGTGGTTTTCGGACACGTAATAATTGGTGTAAGGCTTGCGGGAATTAATATTCCGGGTTTCTTTTATGTATTTGAAAGATTTATATGGTCGTTTCATGTTGCACTGTTTTTGTTTCTGAGCGGATTTGTATATAAAATAACAGGCGAATGGCGAGGAAAAAAGACAAAGCTTGGATTTATAAAATATAAGCTGATAAACCTTGGGATTCCGTATGTAATCTTTTCTGTTGTATATATTTTGTTAAACAGCTTTATTGCTGCGGTAAATACAAGGTCGAAAGTCTCGGATATTTTTATTATTTGGAAAACGCCGGTTGCTCAATATTGGTTTTTATATGCACTGTTTTTTCTTTTTTGTATATGGACGGTATTTTCCGGAATGATTAAAAACTGGCAGATTACCGTGTTTGTTACGGCAATCGGATACATTGCTTCCGTGTGCGGAACGAGCTTCGGCAGCTTTGATGTGGCGGTATACTCCGCATTGGCATTCGGGCTTGGTACATTTGCGGATATTTCATATCTGAAAAAATGCAATACTGTAATAAAAATGCTTATTATACTGTGTCATATAGCACTATGGGGAGTGCTGTTTTATTTTAAAATTGCGGATAAGCTTTTTATCAAAGATATTATGACGGTGTTCGGAATATATGCAAGTATTTTATTTATTTCAATAGCTGAAAAAATACCTATTGTTGCTGATTTCCTGGGGTTTGTAAATAAATATTCGTTTCAGGCGTATCTGCTGCACACGATTTTTACCGCCGGAATCAGAGTTATATTGATTCATATGAATATAACAAGCTGGATTGTTCATATAATATTAGGAACTGTATTCGGAATATTGCTGTCTGTCTTTGCTGCTTGGATAGCACAGCGTATATCAGTGCTAAATATATGTTTTTTTCCTACAAAGACAATTTCACGCCTAAAAGGGGAAGTATTCCCCCGGAAGGAAGAAATCTAAGGTTTCGTCATGCTTTTTTCGCCAACGATGAATATATTGACGATTCAATTTGTAGCTTTTGTAACACATCTATTGTAATCCTACAAATTTTTTTGAAATAATTTCATTTATAGCATTGACAAAACCAAATTTTTGTGGTATAACCCGAGTTTGCCTCGAAAATAAACAAAAAGCTTCCGAATTTATTGCTCGGAAGCTTTTGTTTAAGCCAAAAACGGCATATGTATGCTGTTTTTTATCTCTTGATTTTTCGCACTACATTTTCGCACTACTTAATGACTGTGGAAATGTCAATAAATGTGCAGTCGAATTTACCAAAAATTCTGAAACTACTTTAATTCTTCAACCGGCATAACCAATAATCCATTCAGAAACGAAAATCTGTCAAGGTCGCCAAG
>CAKVOK010000070.1 GCA_934792465.1 uncultured Clostridia bacterium
CTCTCTTTATCTCATATATATCACCGTATTCCGCACGTGCAATTTTTTTCATTACCTCCCCGCGCTTTAACTCGTCCAAATCGGCAAAATCGCCGGAAAGATCAAGTTTAAGCACCGGATTCAGTATTTTCAGTGCTTCAAACAGCTTACCGCTGTTTACCTGCCGCAGAGTTTCAAGCGCCAGCATATTTTCAAATTTAATTCTGTATTGTTCCGCATATACGGCTGAGTATTCTTTGATACCTGTTTCTATTGCGTTCTTTTCTTCAAGCGAATCATAAAGTGCAAACATTTCTTCCGATACCGCAAACACATCGTTATTCGTTTTCATTGCCGCCGTACCTTCCGAGTTTATCTCGGCAATTGCGTCCAGCTCATGCTTAATTTCAAGCAGTCTTTTCTCCGTTTCCGCAAGCTTATCCCTCAATTCTTTTGCAAATCTGCTTTGCTTTACTCCTACGCTCAGCGCATAATTAAATTTTTCCCTTGCTTCGTTTGCTTTTTCATACTCTGACTCATAATCCTCATTCTTTATATTCAAAGCGTCTCCCATATTCTCCATTGCTGTTTTTGCCGCTTCATACGCATCGTTTTTAATCGGGCTGTCGCCTATTGTAAATACGGTATTTTCAAAATCCGCTGCGATTTCATCATTCATGCCGTCATATGCCATGCCGTTTTCCACAGATACGGAATAATCTCTTTTTTCCGCATTTTCTGATATTCTTACCGGAATTGAGCATATCGCTCCCGCACCTTGCGTACCGTCCGCTTCTACTATGCAATGCAGTTTCCCCTGTTCGGTTTTCACTGCACTGCCCGAAAAGCCTTCTTCAAACTCAGCCTCTCCCGAGATTTCAAGCAAGGATTCGTCATATACAATATCAAACTCTGTTTTTCTAAGATTTTCACCGTTTTCCAGCGTTACTATAATATCAGATTCAACTCCCGGCATATCTCGATTGCTTATAATGCCTATCTTAGGCATCGGAACCTCAAAGCTGCCGTTCAGCACTCTGCCGTTCCCGTTGTCCTTAACGCAAACGCTGTACAAGCCGCCCTCATTTATATTAGCGTCAAATCGGAAACCTCCGCTTTCTTTGCTGACAGCACAGTCTATATATCTTATACCTTCAAACCTATCGCTCTTAAGACTTGTATTCTTAATTAAAATTGATACCGGTATACCTTCTCCGGACGCAATTTTCCCCGAAACGGTACGTATGCCGTTTTCGTCAGGTTCGCTTATTTCAAGCTCATTACCGCTTTCCGCAGCCTGCATTTCTTCAGGAACTGATTTTTTTACCGAAATCGCCTTACCGTTTTCCCACTGTGCCGACATAACGTTCATGCCATCGACGCTGTCCCAGACAAAGGCTCTAAGCTGTCTTTCCTCGGTATCTTCAATATCAATATCCGCTTCTGTTTCTGCACTTTCGCCTTTTTTTATTTCCGTTTCCGTATTTACAGTCAGCTTTTCAAGCTTGCCCTTGTTATACAGTGCCATTATCACCGCCGGATACATATCCTCCGATGTAAAATTCGTCACCTCGGTACTCATGGTTACTGTGCCTTCGGAAAGCATATCTCCACATGAAATTTCGATATTTCCCGAAGCTCCATGCTGTATTTTATATATCGAAAAGCCCGACTCATTATCGCCTATTACTATAAGATTCCCCGAAAGCGTAAGCTTGCACGGTCCGTTACTATTACCGCTCTTAAAAGGACATCTGCCGATAAACTGCGGATTCTGCCGTTCGGTTATATCATAAGCGCTGATTTCCTTATCGTCCTGCTCACCGACAAACATATAATTTCCATTTATAAAGAACGAGGTTATCCTGCCCGTTGTTGTTGACGACAGTTTTGTAAAGGCAGGTGTATCCAGCACTACAGGCTCTCCCACAGCTTCATATGCCGGAGAAGCATCAACCGTATATACTCCGTTTGACGCAGCCGAGGTTGCACCCTGTATATCGTTCGTTATTGCATAAACATAGTTTCCGCTTACGGCTATTTGGTTCATTCTTACATATTTAGAAGCGTCGCCTTTATGCTTAATCTGACAGTAACCCTTGAGAACAGGCTCTGCACGGTTTGATATATCATAAACCAATATTGCTCCGGGTATCTGCGCCGACGATACAAAGCTTGCCGCATACAGATAGTCACCCTGAACGCAAAGACCTGTAATTACACCTACCGCTGCCGGCTGAGGCGCATAAGCGGCGGCAAGCTGTTGGTTCACATCATGATTTGCAAGCGTTTCGTCATCTGCCTTTATAATTTTAAGTCCGCTTGAATGCGCACCGAGGTACACATATCCGTCATCGACAGCCATGCTTGTAAGATATGTGTTGCCGTGTCTGTAGCCGCCCACATTTTGAATATTCGTCGGGTTTGATATATCATATATTCTCATTACCTGTGAAGCGCCGACAATAAGATATTTCCCCCTTACCGTCATCTGCATTATTTTCGCTCCGCAATTTACCCTTGATAATTGAAGCGGTTCTTCCGGATTTGAAATATCATAGACATGCACTATTGCTCCGTCCCCTATAAATGCAATGTTTTCAGATACCGCCACGGTTTCACACGACTGTATTCCGTCCGGAACAGTTTGTGAAACAAAGCTTATGTCAGGCGCTGCGAACACCGTAACAAGGTTCAGTATAATAAACACAATAATTGCCGAAAGTATTTTCTTTCTCATCTGCTATCCTTCCTTTCCAAATCATCCCTTTACACTTCCGAGCATAATCCCTTTTACAAAATATTTCTGCACAAACGGATATACTATTAAAATAGGAAGTATTGTTACAATTATCGTTGCCGATTTTATCGTTTCGGGAGTAAAGGACGTCACATCCGGATCTGTAATTCCGCGTTCAAGCAGTGTTGACTGTCCTTCTTTAACTATTCGCTGTAAAAATATCTGTAAAATTTGTTTGGAATTATCATTAATATAAAGCATACCGTCCAGCCATGCGTTCCAATGCATAACCGCCGTCCAAAGTCCGACAGTTGCCAGAACAGGCTTTGATACAGGCAAAATAATACTCCAAAGTATTCTAAAATCGTTTGCTCCGTCTATTTTCGCCGATTCTGACAGGCTTTCCGGCAATGACTTAAAAAAGCTTTTCATAATAATTATATTATATGCACTTACGGCGCATGGCAATATATATACAAGCCTGTTATCTATCAGCTTTAATTTCTTTATGAGCAAATAGTTCGGTATCATACCGCCTTCAAAAATCATCGTAAACAAAACTATTATGCTGAAAAGCTTCAGGTTAGGCAAATAGCTTTTTGAAAGCGGATATGCAGTCATTGCCGTTATTATAAGAGAAAATGCCGTACCGAATACCGTTCTTAAAATTGTATTTGCGTAACCCGTATACAGTGACGAATTTGAAAATACCATTTGATATGATACGAAAGATATTTCTTTCGGATAAAGATGCAATCCGTTTTTTGCAGCCTCCGCCATTGAGCTGAGCGATATAGACGCCGTGTATATAAGCGGATATACCGTTATAAATCCGACAAAGGCCAGAAAAATATAATTTATAATTTCAAAAGCATATTCCGATTTTTTCATTTACACATTCTCCCTTACCATATTCCGAGTTCGCTGTCGCTTATCTTACTTACAAATTTATTTGTACCGACTATAAGCAGCATGCTTATTACCGACTTAAACAGTCCTGCCGCAGTACCTATGCTGTAATCCATCACCTGCATTTTGCGAAGTACATATGTATCTATTATATCGGTAACTTCATATACCATCGGATTATACAGATTGTATATCTGGTCAAAGCCCGCATTCATTACCGACCCCAGATTAAGTATAAACACCGTAACAATTGTCGGAATAAGCGCCGGCAGTGTTATATTAAGCGTTTGCCGCCATTTTCCTGCGCCGTCCATTCTTGCCGCTTCGTACAAAGATTCATCTATTCCCGATATTGCCGCAAGATACAGAATCGAGTTCCAGCCGCATGACTGCCATATTGAAGTTACAATAAGCATTACCGTAAACAACGTGCCGTCAGCAAAAAATTCCACCGGCTTTTCAGCGCCGCAAAGCATAAGCAGCTCGTTTACTGGTCCCTTGTTCGCAAACAGCATTGTTATTATTCCCGACAGCACTACCCAAGAAAAGAAATACGGTATGTATGAAAATGTCTGAACAATTTTTTTAAACATTTTTATTCTGACCTCATTCAAGAGCAATGCCAATATTATCGGTGCCGGGAAACCGAACGCAAGCTTAAGCAGGCTTATAGTAAGTGTGTTTTTGAATGCGTTCAAAAAATCGTTTCCGCCAAAAAGCTGTTTGAAATACTTCATTCCTACCCAAGGACTTTGAAATATGCCGTCCATCATGCGGAAATCCTTAAATGCTATGCAAACGCCGTACATCGGTATATACTTAAATATAAACAACAGCAGTATTCCCGGAAGAAGCATGAGAATAAGGTATATATTTTTTTTATAATTTTTCAATAATTCGTGTTTATTTGCCGACATATTTATTTTACCCCTACCTTACCGAGTATATCGTTCATCTTTGTTTGAAGATTGTTTGCGTTTTCCGTCAGCTCCTTACCCCCGAGGGTCTGCCATATTTTTTCAAATTCATCATAATCGTCCGCGCTCTTTTCTCCTCTTATAATTGCTGTCATCAGCACAATCTGCTTATTTTTAAGATCACGGAAGTATTTGTCCGATTCGGGTACTACATCCGGCTTTAAAAATGCGTCATTTCTTGCCTTTGTTTCGTCTATGTATTTTTTGTCGTGCTCTATTGACTTTTTATTTTCATATTTGCTTCTTGCGTCCATTGTGGGCGGCACAATATTAAAGAAGGATGTGCTGTTAAGACTTCCTACGGCAAAATATTTCTTTCTGTAGGTAACGTTATCATACGGAGGTATAAATTCAATGCCGCCATCTGATGAATCGCTCATCTTATAGTGTTCGCCTTCCTTGCCTATCAGCATCTGTATCGAGAAGTCCTCGTTGTTTTGCATATAATCAAGCATTTCAAATATTTTATCAAGCTTTTTTGTATCATCTTTCAACTGTCTGCCAAAAGAAATTATATGTCCGCCTTTGCCCCATGCAAATACCCCCGATTTGCCATCCGGCCCTACAGGCAGTTTTGCGACCGCTACCTCGGCGTCCGGATTTATCTGCTTCATTACGCCTATCATACTATCCGACTTTGATTCGTCCGTATTCAAATAATCCTGACCGTAAGCGTTTATATAGCCTAAACTCCCGTTTTTGAATTTTGTCTGTATATTTTTAACCGTATCGTCTGTAATAAAATCAGGATCGATAAGTCCTTCGGAATACCATTTTGCAATTACCTCAAGCGCCTTTTTTATTTCCGGCATAAGTCCTCCGTACACTATTTTACCGCCGTCATTTACCCAATTGAACGGCAGTGCGCCGAATGCGCCGAATATTTCCGTCATCGTAAAATGATTTGCAACCATATCCGCACTCATACCGTAGGTATCCTGTTTTCCGTTTCCGTCCGGGTCATTGTTTCTGAATCTGACAAATGCTTCGTGCATTTCGTCTATTGTTTCCGGAACCTTATCTATACCCACATTTTTCAGCCAGTCTGCTCGCCACAGTCCGAGCGTGGTTCTGTTTCCCGTATAATATATGTTCGGCACACCGTAATTTTTGCCGTCGTAATACGAATACAGCCACGCCTTTGGTACTTCCTTATTTATTTGCTCGAACACAGCCGGTGCGGATTGCTTTATTTTATCATAATCAACATCGAGTAAAAATCCCTGACGTGCGTCCGACTGCACATTAAGCGGATCGAGCTCATATATAATATCGGGTATCTCTCCGCTTGACATACTTATCGCTTTTTTTGTTTTATATGCCTCATCGTCCATGTATACCGGTGTAATCTCCACATTAAACTTTTTTTCAAGCAGCTTTTCGGTATAACAGCCGTCCTCATTCTCAGGATAATACGGAACACCAAGCCAACTTATTTTCATTTTGCCCTCCTCGGACACATTCTTTTCCTTGCAGCCTCCGAGCATTCCCAATACAATTGCCACAGCCAAAGCTGCCGTAATTATTCTTTTCATAACACACTCCATTCTGCCGTCCCGCATCGGCATAAATAATTGTTGCAACCTCTTACATGCAGGAAAAAATGATAAGAGATCTATTTATATGATTCCTCTCTTTCAGTATACCACTAATTATTCAAAAGCACAAGCGACACTTTTTTAGATATGCGACACTTTCGGATACTACTTGAAAATCCGCATTTTTACAGCAAAAAAACAGTATGCTTTGCCACACATACTGTTTTTTGTTTTATAATTCCCTTATGAATTTTTTAAGTGACCTTCCCTGAACGATATTTCTAAACACTCCGTTTTCTTTAAGCTCTCTTATATACTCGCCGACTCCCTCGCCGAGAGAAATCATTGTACGCGTAAGTCTTGCGCTTGACGCCGCTATATGACTGAACGACGCCCCTCTGCAAGCGACGAACAAATTTTCGTATTCGTTTGCTCTCGTACAGTCGGCAGGTATTCCATACGGCATTTCAAGCTCGCAGCATGAGCCTCCTTTGCCATGCATATCCTTTGCATGATCGGCAACAGCTATAATTTTGTCTCCCGAAATTCCTCCGCTTATGTCATTTTCATTAAGCACATATCTTCCCTTAAGCCTGTAATCCTCTCTTATTCCCGCCGAATACCGTTTTATGAGAGTGTAGCCGCACATACCTTTTTCACGCTGCAAGTAATTCCAATAGCTTAAAATAATATTTTTTCCGGCTGCGTCTGCCTCATTGCCGAGCTTTAAATATTCCTCTCCCGTCATTGTAGGCAGCATATTTACGTTTATATCTCCGTTCGGATACATATTAAAGCACGAAACTGTCTTTATATCGTTACGTATCAGTTCTTTGTCTATTGCGTCGATATGTTCCGGATTATCCGTTTTACGTACCCTGAACACATACGAAACTCCGTTTATGTTCATATCCGGTTTTGCCGGCGCCGAAGGCTCGTTGTACATTTCAGCCGTTTCAGAGCCTATCGCGGTTTTACATTCCGCCATTCTTGCCAAATATATACTGCCGGTCGAATCAACAAAATAATCTGCAAAAATTTTTACGGCATCATCACCGCGTTGTACGGTTACGGAAACTATCTCGTTCCCCTTTTTTTCAACTTCCGCAAGCTCATATCCGAGCATCGCCGTTACGCATTTTTTTGACACCGATTTCTTCATGGCATACGCCATCGCCTCATCGTTAAACTGAAACCGCCGGTATTTTGTATCATCGCCGCCATAATAATATTTACATCTATTAAGCGTAGAAGAATAATCCTCCGACGCTCTTACCGAAAGCCCCCACGGATATTTTTCAAAAGAATGTTCGTTTGTTTTGTCAATAAGCCTGCAATTCGGCACGGTTTTTGCCACCATACAGCCGTTTGGAATTTTCATAAGCTCATCCTTAAGCAAAAGATGAACGCCATCCAGGCTGACCCCCGGCTCCCAACAGTTTACGCCGCCGAAAACCGCCGTTCCTCCAATGCCTTTGTTCTTATCAACCGCTACTGTGTTTATATTATATTGCGCCAATCGGTGCAGACAGCCGAATCCCCCTGCACCGATGCCGATTATACAAACTTCCGTTCTTAACTCTTTCACGATAACCTCCACCCTATGCCTGCAATTATTTTATTAAAAACCTGCATTTATCCTCTTCGCCTCGGAAAGCATATATCATATCGTTTATAAGCCGTTTCGGCGTATTTATGAATGCATCGTTGCTTCCGCCTGCCATATGCGGCGTCAGCGTTACGTTTTCCAATGTCACAAGCGGATAATCCTTTGAAGGCGGTTCCTCATCGTACACGTCCAGTGCCGCTCCCATAATTTTCTTTTCTTTCAGTGCATTATACAGTGCCTTTGCATCTATAAACCCCGAACGCGAAGTGTTAATTATATATGCTGTTTTTTTCATAAGTGCCAGCTCTTTTTCCCCAATCATATGATAGTTTTCTTCGGTAAGTCTTGCATGAAGCGTTATAAAATCGCTTTCTCTCATAAGCTTCTCAAGGCTTACCGTATCGGCATTCTTGCAATACGGATCGTATATCAGCACATTCACATCAAAACCGCTGAGTTTCTTTGCAACCAGTCTTCCTATTTCGCCATATCCGATAATGCCTACCGTTTTTTCCTCAAAATCCGGAATAAATCCGCTGTTGGGATATTCTCTTATCCAGTTTCCGTTTTTGATTCCGTAATGGCCTCTTGCTATATTCCTGGCTTCACAAATCATCATGCCAACCGCAAAATCACTTACCGCCTGTGCGTTTCTGCCCGGTGTGTTAAATACCTTTATTCCTTTTTCTGCGGCATATTCCGCATTTACATTTTCATATCCGGCTCTCATCACGCCTATGTATTTAAGATTCTTGCAGCTATCTATCAGCCTTTTGTTTATCGGGCAAAACTGCGTTACAAGAATATCTGCGTTCTTTGCCGCTTCCGTTATATAATCCGGCACCTCATATGCTTCACATCCGTCCTGCTCCACCATAAGATTTATATTTTGCAGTTCATTAAAGTCCGAAAGCTTCCATTCAACGGTTTCGATATCAAGGTTATTTATTCCTTTCATTCCGTTTTCGATATATTCGCACGGAATAAACAAATCACCTATTCCAACAAGCTTCATACTCTTTTCCCACTCCCAAACACCTTAATTTTATTCCTTACACATTCCCGCATATTTTGTATAGCAGTTTCGTATACGAACGCCGGCCACATCGACATATTTTCTATTGAACACAATTTTTCCTTAAGTCCTGTGTTGAGTCCGTACAGCAGTTCGGAGAATACGTTTATTTTTGTAATTCCAAGTGCTATCGCTTTTTGTACGTCTTTGTCCGGTGTTCCGCTTCCTCCGTGAAGCACCAGAGGCTTCTTGCTTACCGAATTAATCTGCTCCAAACGGTCGAAACGCAATACAGGCGTGCTTTTATATACTCCGTGTGCCGTACCTATCGCAACGGCAAGTGCGTCTACATTTGTTATATCAATAAATTTTTCAACCTCAGCCGCATCCGTCAGACTGTCCTCCGGATTTTCCTCAATCGACTCGGATATACTTGCGTCTGTGCCGGCAATTGCATTGCAGACATGCCCAAGCTCCGCCTCTATGCTTACGCCCTTTTTATGGGCATACTCCGCAATCTCTTTTGTATTCGCCGCATTTTGCTCAAACGGCAGCATTGAGCCGTCGTACATAACAGATGAAAAGCCTGCGTCTATAGCCGCCTTTATATCATCTGTCTCCGTGGCATGGTCAAGATGCAGACATACCGGAATTTTTACCGTATCCGCACCCGCCTTTGCAAGTGCCGTAAGCATGGGCAGACCTCTGCCGTTTAAATTAGTCTTAAGTCCCATAAGAATTGCCGGAGAGCCTTCTTCCTCGCATACCTCAAGCACGGTTTTTATCATTTCATAGTTACTAACATCAAATGCCGGTACGGCATACTTGTTTTTTCTTGCGTCGTCAAGTATTTCATTTAAACCTGTAAACATTTTCTTCTCCTTATCTCATCAGCATTCCGCCGGTAATATCAAGCGTTGCTCCGGTCATATATCCCGATTTGTCGCTGCACAAGAACGTTACAACGTTTGCGACTTCCTCCGGTTCGGCTATTCTCCCTATCGGAATACGCTTAATATATTCCTCTTCACGCTCTTTAAGCGCCCTTTCGTTCATCGGTGTTCTCATCATGCCCGGTGCCGCAGCATTTACATTTATACCATATTTCGCACATTCTCTTGCCAAAGATACCGTAAATGCCACCATAGCCGCCTTTGACGCCGCATAATGCGCATGACCGGAGGTTGAGCCGTGAAATGCCGCCTGTGACACCATATTTACTATTTTGCCTTTTTTGTTTTTTGATTTAAAATATTTAACAGATTCTCTGCACAGTATAAACGGTGCTATCATGTTTATATCCACCGTCTTTCTGTAGCTTTCGACCGACATTTCCTCAACATATGCCGTCGGCCATACCGCCGCATTGTTGACAAGTATATCTATATCGAATTTTGAAACGGCTTCCTCAAAAAATTTCAATACCGCCTTTTCATCCGACATATCCGCCGGTATAAATTCCGCATTTACTCCTTTTTTCCTCAATTCTTCACAAATTTTCTCCGCTTCATCATTTTTTGACGGCAAGTCATGCACAACTATATTTGCACCCTCATCCGCCAAAACAAATGCCAGAGCCTTGCCGAAGCCTCCGCCGGAGCCGGTTATTATTGCATTTTTTCCTCTAAGTCCCAAATCCATTTTATTTTCCTCCAAAAGTGCTTATATTCCCTTAAGCCGCCTTACATATTTTTTATACTTTGCATATTTCTCGCTGTAATCTTTCTGCGGCAAGTATTTTTTCTCTGTTTTTACCATATGCTCCGCCGCCTCGTATATATCCTTATAAACTCCGCCGCAAACAGCCGCCGCTGCCGCTGCGCCGAGTGTGCCTGCCTGCTTTTCCTGCATTACGCAAACCGGTATTTCAAGCACATCCGCAAACATCTGCGACCATACCTCGCTTGAAGCCGCTCCTCCGGACAGAACTGCCGATTTCAGCTTTATCCCGGCTTTTTTTATCCGTCCGATCTGTAATCTGTGTTCAAAGCATATTCCCTCAAACACTGCCCGAAGCATATCTCCCTTTCCATGAGACGCTTTAAGTCCCAAAAAACTTCCGCTCATCAAGGTTCCGTATATATACGGAAAATAAAATACCTCATTTCCCGGCGTACTTTCCACAATTCTGTCAGCCTCCGCAAAATCAGATTCATTCAGTATCTTCTTCATAAACCATTCGAGATTTCCTGCCGAGTTCGGTGCAGATTCTATACAAATGTATTTTTTATTATCGGCAAATATACAGCATTGCAAAATTTCTCTGCTCGAACGGGGCATATCCGAAACCGCAGCGTTTACTCCCCATGTACCGGCAATGATTCCATAGCAGTTCAGTGCCCCCGAGCCGAGTACACAGGCATTTACGTCAAACATTCCGCCGGCAACAGGCGCGCCCTCCGCAATTCCCGTTATTTGTGCTGCGGCATGCGTCACTCTGCCGGCAATTTCCGTGCTTTTTCTAAGTTCCGGCAGTGCGTCGTACATTTCATCAATACGTATCAGTCTGAATATTTCTCTGTCATATTCTTTTGTAATGTTATTTATCAGTCCCGCAGCACTCATATCAGTATAATCAGATGTAATTTTGCCCGTAAGCCTAAGCCTTATATAATCCTTGCAAAGCATGAATTTGTATATTTTTTTGTATACCTCCGGGTCGTTTTCCTTAATCCAGCGCAGAATAAACGCCGGCTGCCCCTCCCACACCTTCTGCATGGTTTTGGCAAACAGATCCTCCGATACGTCATCAATATTTTTTGGTCGCTTTGTCATGGACGTAATGGCACTGTACACCGGGTTTAAATCCTTATCTACAGCATAAAGACCGTTGCCGTGTCCCGAATTTGCAACGGCAATTATGTTTTCCCCGTCACTGCCTGCCGCTTCGCGTATACATTCCGCCGTGCGCTGCCACAGCTGCTCCATATCTATTTCATCTCCGCTTATCGGCGTATATCTGCATGCGGTTCTTATTCTTTTTCCCTCTGTATCGAACAACGCTGCCTTTATTGCGGTAAGACCGTTATCTATACCCAAAAGATATTTCATTTACATCTCTCCCTTATAAAGGATTAACCTCCTGGTCAATTCCCCACACGGTTACCTCCTCGACAACTGCGTGCTGAGGCAGCGAGCATATATACAGAACCGTTTCCGCTATATCTTCCGTTTTAAGCTGAGCCTCAATCTCACCAATACCCGAACTTTTTTGGAAGCCGGTACTTGCCGCAGCCGGAACAATGCAGCTTACTCGTACGTTATATGGGCGCATTTCAACATACAGTCCTTTTGAAAAACCCAAAACGCCCCATTTTGATGCCGCATATACGCTCCAGCCCTGCCATGCCTCCTTTGCGCATACCGATGAGAAGTTAATTATTGTGCCGTTCTTCTGTTTTTTCATCTTTCTTCCGAAGATCTGAGATCCGTATATCACACTGTTTAAATTCAGACGAATTGCCGCGTCAATATCCTCTGCACTTTGGTCAACCGTATCCTTTATAGCGACACCTCCTCCGGCATTATTGATAAGAATGTCTATTCTGCCGTATTTATTCCTTATATATTCCTCCGCCTTTTCCCAATCGGAATAATTTGTTACATCCATTGCAAAAATATCATCACAGCCGGTTTCATTTTTGGCAATACTGAGCTTATCTTTGTTTCTTGCTGCAATTATAACACACGCTCCCGCATTCGCCAATGCCTTTGCCGTTGCTTTGCCGTAGCCGCTTGAGCCGCCTGTTATGAATACTATTTTCCCGTTTAAATTTTCCATTTTTACATTCCTCCCAATTTTGATTAATTATATTATACACCCATTATTAACATTTGTCAATACCATATGTTAATAATATTTTAAAAAAGGAGCTGCAACAAAATAATTTTTAAAATCGTTTTGCTGCAACTCCTTTTGGGGACTGAAGAAAAATAGTGCAGATATGCTTTATGCGATCTGTGCATTTTTCTTTAGTCCCGCTTCAACACCTCCGCTGCTGTAAGCTCATCTGTTATAAAATCTGTTATAAGTCCGGTACGCAGTGCCCCGTAAATTGCCTTTACCTTGTTCAAGCCGCCGCAGACTGCGATTATACGTTTTGCGTTCCTGATACTTTCGACCGAAGCACATATTATACTGTCATTTTCCATAAAATTACCGTCAAAATCAAAATAATGTGTACATATATCTCCTGCTACACCGGTTTTTGTATTCTCCCCCGGATACATCTGACGTTCACTCTTTTCCTCCGGCATACTTATTCCGACAGACGTTACAACAACATCCATGCCGTTCCAAAGCTCCCTCATATTACGATAAGCCGAGGTTTTTTTAAACAGCTCCGCATCCTCGCTTGATTCCGGATGTGCCGGAATATATGCATATAATGGTATAGCACAAAGCCGGTCTGCCGCAATTCTTACCATCTCGTTTATCATATAATACGGTGCCGCCTTATTCCCTGCTCCCACAAGCGGAAAAACCGTGACGCCGTCCGTCTGAATGTTTTCCAGCTGAAATATAGTTTCATAAATCGTTCTGCCCCACGAAAAAGCTATATTTTTATATTCGCCGTCTGCAAGTATATTTTGAATATATTCTGCCGCACGCTTTGTAATTATACTTCTTATTAAATCGTCATCTTCAAATTCACTCGGTATCACAACCGCATTTTGAAGCCCGAATCTGATTTTAAATATTTCCGCCATATCGTCAATATCCTTAAGAGGATTATTTATTCTGATATCCACTATTCCGCTCTGTTCGGATTCCTTCAGTAATTTTGACACCGTCTGTCTTGTAAGCCCGAGTTTTACCGCAATTTGCTGCTGTGTCATTTCCTTCCTGTAATACATTATTGCTGTTTGAAGCAAAAGCTGTATATGTTCCGGCCTCTTCATATTCCCACCTCATTGTATTGTTTGTATATATATTATATACCATACAGCACACAATTGCAAGTACAAATTTTTTATTTGATTGTTATGATACAATTGATGGGTATACAAAAAAGTGGAAAAGGTACAGGTCAATGTCATTAAGATAAAGACATTGCCCATGCGGCTCGCGCCTTTTATGTAACAATCCCATTTCAGACATAGTTCTCGAAACAGTTCTTTTACTGACTGTTATGCCGTTTTGTTCCAACGCTATTCTCATGCGGAGAACACCATAATTGTCGTTGTCCGG
>CAKVOK010000071.1 GCA_934792465.1 uncultured Clostridia bacterium
TTATTTCGCCGGATAAACAAAAAGCGATGCCGGGTGCTCTCCCGCTATTCCCAGAAAAGCGGCAGGCTCGCCCGGCATGTTTTCGGCAATAATCAAATGCTCAATTTCTGTATCGGAAAGGAAAAGATGAGTTGCACAGACAGAGCTTTCCCAAATGTTCAAAACAGCTGTCAACAACAAAACCGTTTTCTTCCCGCTTTCGTGCATTTTCATAAAACCTCTGCCGTTTCATCTATAATCTTTAATGCTCTTTCGGAAAGCGCAAGATTTTTTTCAGCCTTCTTTCTTACCTTATATCCCAGCGGCTCAACAAGACCGAAATTTACATTCATCGGCTGAAAATCTGCCGCACTGCCGTTTGATATATAATTCGCCAGTGCACCGATTGCCGTTTTATTACCGAATATCACCGGTGCTTTGCCGTTCAGCTTGTTTGCCATGTTTATCCCTGCCGTGAAGCCCGAAGCGGTTGACTCGATATATCCCTCGACTCCCGTCATCTGACCGGCAAAATAAATATTTTTATGCGATTTCAGATTATATGTTTCGTCAAGCAAAAGCGGCGAATTTATAAATGTATTCCTGTGCATCACGCCGTATCTTGCAAATTCTGCGTTTTTCAGCGCAGGTATGAGCGAAAACACCCGTTTTTGCTCTCCCCATTTCAGATGCGTCTGAAATCCCACTATATTATAAAGTGTTCCTGCTTTGTTGTCTTGGCGCAGCTGCACAACGGCATAAGGCGTCTTGCCGGTTTTGGGGTCTTCCAATCCGACAGGCTTCAGAGGTCCGAAAAGAAGCGTTTCTTCTCCCCTCTTTGCCATTGTTTCAACCGGCATACAACCCTCAAAGACAATTTCCTTATCCACAGACTTGATTTCCGTACATTCGGCATTTACAAGCTCATGATAAAAAATATCGTATTCTTCTTTCGTCATTGGACAATTAATATAATCGTCATCGCCTTTGCCGTATCTTGAAGCCTTGTATGCACTCGAAAAATCTATGCTTTCATACTCAACGATAGGCGCCGCCGCATCATAGAAATAAAGATTGTCGCTTCCTGTAAGATTTTTAATACATTCAAACAAGTTGCCCGATGTAAGAGGACCGGTCGCTATTATAACGTCGCCGTCCGGAATTTCCGTAATCTCCGCATTTACAACCTTTATATTCTCGTTTGACATAATCTTTTTTGTTACCAAATCCGAGAAAAGAGTTCTGTCAACGGCGAGCGCACCGCCTGCCGGAACTTTCGTTTCGTCGGCACATTCCATTATAAGGCTGCCGAGTCTGCGCAGTTCCTCTTTCAGCAGCCCTACCGCATTGTTCAGCATATTGCTTCTCAGCGAATTGCTGCATACAAGCTCCGCAAATCCGCCGTAGCTGTGTGCCGGAGTGAACTTTGACGGTTTCATCTCAAAAAGTTCAACTTTTATTCCTCTTTTGGCGAGCTGCCATGCCGCTTCGCAGCCGGCAAGTCCCGCTCCTATAACCTTAACCACTGTCATTCCTCTTTTTTGCTTTTCTCTTTGTTGAAACTGCAATTTTCATCTATACAAACTTTAACCTTTGTTATTCGTCTGTTTATTGATTTCAAAAGCAGCATTTTGCCGCATTCCGGACACTTTTCGTTTGTCGGCAAATCCCAGGAAGTAAAATCGCATTCCGGATAATTTTCGCAGCCGAAATATTTTGCTCCTTTTTTTGTTTTGCGTTCGAGAATTTCCCCGCCGCATTTCGGGCATTTTACGCCGATTTCCACACGAATAGGTTTTGCGTTTCTGCACTGCGGATATCCCGGACAAGCAAGGAACTTCCCGTATTTCCCCTCTCTGATAACCATGTTTCTGCCGCATTTTTCGCAGAGTATATCCGTGACTTCCGGCTCAATATTAACATGTTCGATATTTTTGTCCGCCACTTCGAGCGTCTTTTCAAACGGAATATAGAACTCACGTATTACATCAACCCATTTGCGTTCGCCGGCTTCGACTTTATCAAGCTTCTGCTCCATATCGGCGGTAAATCCGACGTCTACAATGTCTTTGAAATTCTCGCTCATAAGCTCGTTTACGATTTTCCCGAGGTCTGTCGGAAATAGCATCTTCTTTTCTTTTTCAACATAATGCCTTGCCGTAATCGTAGAAATTGTCGGAGCATATGTCGAAGGTCTGCCTATGCCCTGCTCTTCCATCGTCTTTATAAGCGTAGCTTCCGTATATCTTGCCGGCGGTTTTGTAAAGTTCTGCTTGCTTTCGATTTTTTTCTTTATAAGCTCATCGCCCTCCGCCATGGCAGGCAGCTTCTGTTCTTTTTCTTCGTCCTCGACGTCTTTGCCCTCTGTATAAAGAACCATAAATCCATTGAACAGCACAACGGTGCCCGTTGCCTTGAATATATAATCTCCTGCGGATATATTAACCGTTGTATTTTCAATATCAGCTTCTTTCATTTGGCTTGCCATAAATCTTTCCCATATAAGCTTGTAGAGCTTATACTGGTCGTTTGTAAGCGATGTTTTTATATCGTCGGGTGCAAGAGCAATCACTGACGGACGTATAGCTTCGTGTGCGTCCTGCGCATTTTTCTTGTTTGAATATTCTCTCGGCTTTAAAGGAGTATATTCTTCTCCCCAGCGGTTTATTATATATTCTCTTGCAGCCGTTTTCGCCTCATCGGCGATACGTGTGGAGTCTGTACGCATATACGTTATCAGACCTACAGCACCCATGCCTTTTACTTCTATTCCCTCGTAAAGCTGCTGTGCAACGCTCATTGTTTTAAGCGATGTAAATCCGAGCTTTCTCGTTGCTTCCTGCTGCATGGTACTCGTGATAAACGGCGGAGTCGGCATACGTTTTTTTGCCGATTTCTTTATGCTTTCCACTGCAAATTGTTCGTTTTCTATCGCATCAAGCACTTCTTTTGTCTGCTTTTCGTTTTCAAGAGTGATTTTTTTCTTTTTATCACCGTAAAATTTAGCCTTGAAAGCCGCTCTCGTACCTTTATGTCCGAGAGATGCCGTAATATTCCAAAATTCCTTCGGTTCAAATTTCTCTATTTCAAGTTCTCTGTCGCAGATAAGCTTAAGTACAACAGACTGCACACGTCCTGCGCTGAGCCCTTTCTTTATTTTTCTCCACAAAAGCGGACTTATCGAATAACCTACAATTCTGTCAAGCACACGTCTTGCCTGCTGTGCGTCCACGAGGTCTTTGTCAATATCTCTCGGATGCTTTATCGCATTCTTAACGGCGTCCTTTGTAATCTCGTTGAATACGACACGTGTCGCAAGCTTTTCCGGAATATCGAGCGCCGTTATAAGGTGCCACGAAATTGCTTCTCCCTCACGGTCCGGGTCGGTTGCGAGATATACTTTATCGCTGTTTTTTATTTCTTTTTTCAGTTTCTTTATTAAATCGGTTTTTCCCCTTATCGTAAGATATTTAGGTTCGAAATTATTTTCAAAATCAATACCCATTTTGCTTTTGGGCAAATCTCTGATATGTCCCATGGAAGCTTCTACGGTATAATTCTTTCCAAGATATTTTTGTATAGTCTTAGCCTTTGACGGTGACTCAACTATTACCAAATATTTCATATTTACCTCCATTATGTCTTTGCATTACGGCGTCGTATATAACAAGTGCGGCGGCAACGGATGCGTTGAGCGATTCAACCGCACCGAACATAGGAATTTTCACGCATTTATCGCATTTTGCCAGCAATTCGTCCGAAATTCCGTTTGCTTCATTGCCTATGACAAGCGCCGACGGTGCTTCGAGCGGTTCGCTGTACAGCACTTTATCTGCCGACGGAGATGTCCCGACAAGACATATGTCTTTTGATTTCAAATAATCTGCCGCAGCTTCGTCCGCAATGCATATTTTTACATTAAAAAGCGACGACATGGTTGCACGCACCGTTTTCGGATTGTACAAATCGACGCATTTATCAAGAACAACGGCGTCGCAGCCCGCTGCGTCGGCCGTTCTGATTATAGTCCCCAGGTTGCCCGGGTCGGATATATTTTCACAATATACAATAATCGATTTTTCTGTTTTTATACTTGTAAGGCACGCATCGGGCATATCGGCAACCGCCATTATACCCTGCGGAGATTTTGTTTCGCTGATTGCCGAAAAAACGCTGTCCGACACCGTTTTTACTTCGGCGCAGTTCAAAAAACCAAGCTGTTCTTTTTGCATACTCTCGCTTAATATAACCGTGCTTACGTTTTTTATTCCGTCCTTTACGAGCCGCAGCCCTTCAAGGACAAACTTTTTTTCTTCATATCGAAAGCTCTTTTTTGACTGAAGCTTTTTTATATATTTAATATACTCGTTTTTGGCTGTTGTTATCACAGTTGTTCTCACTTTCGTTTTTGCGTATTTATGTACACAGCAATGTTTATGTAAACCAACAGACCCGATTTAAGAAAAAAACGGGTCTGTGTACATTTATTAGCCAATTGCTTTTTTTGCCGTATCTACAAGAGCTTTGAAAGCTTCTTCATCATATATAGCTGTTTCGGAAAGCATTTTTCTGTTCATTGTAACACCTGCAAGCTTAAGACCGTGCATAAATGTGGAATAATTCATTCCGTTCATTTTGCAAGCTGCGCTGATACGTGTAATCCAAAGCTTTCTGAAATCTCTCTTTTTCTGTCTTCTGCCGATATATGCATAAACAAGCGATTTCATAACAGCTTCGTTTGCTGTTCTGAAAAGCTTTGATTTTCCGCCTCTATAGCCTTTTGCAAGCTTTAATATTTTCTTATGTCTTTTTCTTGTGGTCATACCACCTGTAACTCTGGCCATTTATTTTTCCTCCTTAGATTATTTGTATGGAATAAGCTTTTTGATTACCGGTGCGTTTGCGCTTGAAGCGTATGCGCCTTTTCTTAATCCTCTTTTTCTCTTTGTCGTCTTTTTGTTAAGAATGTGGCTCTTGTTTGCGTGGAACATCTTAACTTTACCGTTTTTGGTAAGTTTAAATCTTTTTGCTGCGCCTCTGTGAGTTTTTATTTTAGGCATATATTTCTCTCCTCTCAATTTAAAACATCTTTATATTAATTCCGCAATGCGGAATCGCATACTAATTTTTCGGAGCAAGGAACATTATTATACTTCTTCCCTCTTTTGCCGGCGGCTTTTCTACCGATGCAATTTCTGTGAAATTTGATGCAAATTTGTCAAGAAGTGCGAATCCGTTGTCCATATAGCTCATTTCACGACCGCGGAATCTCATTGTAACCTTAACTTTGTCACCCGATTTCAGGAATTTCGTCGCCTGGTTGATTTTCGTCTTCAAATCATTTGTGTCTATTACGGGTGATACTCTCACTTCTTTTATGTTAATAACCTTTTGACTTTTTCTTGCTTCTTTTTCTTTTTTGGCAAGGTCAAATTTATACTTCCCGTAATCCATTATTTTGCAGACGTGCGGAACGCTTTTCGGTGCAATCTCAACCAAGTCGAGTTCTGCGTCTTCCGCTGCTTTGAGAGCACTTGAAATACTCATAATACCAAGCTGCGTGCCGTCCGAACCTATTACACGGACTTCTTTTTCTCTTATTTCCTCGTTAATAAGTAACTCCTTACTAATTGTAAGCCACCTCCGAATTTTATAATGCAACAAAAAAAGAACGTTTTTAAACGTTCTTCCACATCAAAAGACTGCATATTTTTATATGCAAAATCTTAAAATATTTGCCGGAAACCTATTTCGGCTTACGGCGAGAAGAACATCTTCTGCTTGTTGCTTTAACTATTATACCACACTTTTTTTCGATTGTCAAGCATTTTTTTATCTTTTTTTATTTTTTTAACATTTGTTAAATTGAAATATAAAATGTCCACAAATATTAAGCAATATTTAGTTGTAATTTTAACATATTTGAAGATGACCTATATTATGCAAATTTTCCACCGCTGTTTCACCTGCAATGCACAAATCGGTAAATATATTGATTTTTGATATTCCGTTTTTCACAGCCGTTTTGAAATCGTCGTCGGAAAGTCCCGAACCTCCGTGCAAAACAAGCGGCATTTCAACAGCCGTGCTTATTTCCCTAAGTCTTACGAAATCCGGCTTCGGCTTTTTCTTATATGCACCGTGTACTGTTTCCCTGATTATTCTTTTTTCTGTAAATACATCTGTGCTTCTCGCAGAAAATTTCGATACCTCAGTGCCCTCCGCTCCTGCCTTGAACCAATGCAGAGTATTCGGCATAATCGTATGCTGCTGTCCCGGAGAAAGTATGATTTTATAATATACCGACGTTTCGGTTTCGAGAAGCTCCGTATGTATATTTTGCCAAAATTAACACTGTTCATATTGCCCTCCGTATATTTCAAACTTCATTTCAATTATAACATACCTCACCCGAAAAACAAACCTGCTTACCGCTTGAAATCCACCCGGGGCATCGACGGAAATTCTACTCAAAGCAGAAAAAACAAAAAACAGGAAAACCGACACTCGATTTTCCTGTCAAAATTATCATTTGAATTTAGTTTGATTTTTTGCCCTCATTAATGAATTTTTCAAGTCTGTCAAGACCCTTTACAATTGATTCCATCGAGTTTGCATAAGACCAGCGTATGAAATCATCATCACCGAATCCGCTGCACGGCACAACCGCAACGAGCGATTTTTCGAGGAACAGTTCCGCAAAATCATCACTTGTGCATATTTTTTTACCGTAAAGGTATGTGCCTTTTATTTTCGATATGTTCATCATTACGTAAAATGCGCCGTTCGGTTTCAGGCAAGAAATTCCGTCAATGGAATTTATTTTTTCAACCATATAATCACGGCGTTTTTTAAATTCGCTGTTCATGTAACGCACGTTATCAAGACTGCCCATAAGAGCTTCTTCCGCAGCCGCCTGCGCTATTGAGTTCGGGCATGATGTTGCATGGCTCTGAATATTTGATATTGCTTTTGCAAGCTCCGATGTACAGCCGAGGTATCCGATACGCCAGCCCGTCATGGCATAGGTTTTCGAAACCGCATTTACCGTTACCGTGAGCTTCTTTATTTTATCGCCGAACGATGCAATGCTTATATGGCGATTCCCATCATATATAATATGTTCGTATACTTCGTCGGAAATAACATAAATATTATGTTCAACGGCAAATTCCGCAATTGCCCTGAGTTCTTCCTCGCTGTAAATCATCCCCGTCGGATTGGACGGGCTGTTGAGAACCAACGCAACTGTGCGAGGCGAAAATGCTTTTTTCAAATCCTCAACCGTCATTTTGAAATTATTTTTTTCTTTTGTTTCAACTATTATCGGAATACCGTCCGCAAGACGAATCATTTCGGGATAGCTTACCCAATACGGTGCCGGAACTATTACCTCGTTTCCGGGATTGCATATTGCCGTAAACACGTTCATAAGCGAATGCTTTGCACCGTTTGAAATAACTATATTATCAGGTCTGTATTTAAGGTTGTTGTCACGAAGAAATTTTTGACATACAGCCTTTTTGAGGCTGAGCGTTCCCGAAGCGGGCGTATATTTCGTTGCTCCGTTTTTCAGCGCTCTGATCGCCGCTTCTTTTATATTATCGGGAGTATCAAAATCCGGTTCGCCGGTGCCGAAGCCCACCACGTCTATACCTTTAGCTTTCATTTCCTTGAATTTCGTATCTATCGCAAGTGTCGAAGATGCCTTGACCGCACGTGCCTTATCTGAAATGTGCATGATTAATACCTCCAAAATTTATTTTTAATACTATACTATTAAATATTGTACACCAAAATAACCAAAAATGCAAGAAAAACTTTTCAAAAATTCATTTTTCGTTAATTATACCAGTTTATTTTCAAAAAAAGCACGCATAGTTATTTATTTTTTCAAAAAAATATTTCAAAAAACTATTTACAAGCCTTGAAAATTGTGGTATAATATATGTATTGCTTTAAGCTCAGTTTTCGGGTTCACCGCCGCTTACTTAGCATAAAGCGTATTAAAAAATTCGGAGGTGTAAACAATGATAAGAAAAGAAGTAAAAACCGAAATCATTGAAAAGTACAAAATGCATGAAGGCGACACGGGTTCACCGGAGGTTCAGATTGCAATACTTACTCAGAGAATCAATGAATTAAACGAGCATCTTAAGGTTCATAAGAATGACAAGCATTCAAGAAGAGGCCTTTTGAAGATGGTTGGTAAAAGAAGAGGTCTTTTAAACTATCTTACTAAAGTAGATATCGAAAGATACCGTGCTATAGTTGCAAAACTCGGTTTGAGAAAGTAATTTGACGGCTTAAAGGTAAGGGCGGATAAAAGCCGCTCTTACCTTTATTGTGATTTTCGGCGCAAAGCGTCCGAACAACAATTTATGGCAAGGATAATTAGCAGTTAGATATGCTATTATATTAATGATTGTATATCTAAGTGCTAATTTCTGCCGTAAAAATAACATAATCGAAAGGAAATATAAAAATGGAAAGAATTTTTAAAACAACTCTCGCCGGCAGACCGGTAGTGGTTGAAACAGGAAAAATGGCAGGTCTTGCAAACGGCAGCTGCCTTGTAAGATACGGAGATACAGCTGTTCTCGTAACGGCAACGGCATCGGCAAAGCCCCGCGAGGGAGTGGACTTCTTCCCCCTCAGCGTAGATTTTGAAGAAAGACTTTATTCCGTAGGAAAGATACCCGGAAGCTTTATAAAAAGAGAGGGCAAACCCTCCGAAAAAGCGATACTTGCATCACGTGCAATAGACAGACCCCTTCGTCCGCTCTTCCCGAAGGATTTGAGAAACGATGTTTCGATAGTTGCAACGGTTATGTCAGTTGAACAGGATAATTCTCCCGAAATTGCGGCAATGCTTGGTGCTGCAATTGCAATAGAAATATCGGATATACCTTTTAACGGACCGGTAACAAGCGTAAGCGTCGGCATCGTAGACGGCGAAATCGTTATCAATCCTACGGTTGAACAGCGAGCAAAATCCATACTTAATTCAACAATCGCCGCAAGCATGGATAAAATCGTTATGATAGAAGCCGGCGGTAAGGAAGTTCCGGAAGATTTGATGCTTGAAGCTATTCTCAAAGCTCATGAAGCAAATAAGGAATTGTGCAAATTCGTAAAATCAATCGGCGAAGAAATAGGCAAACCGAAATTCGAGTACGAATCATGCGTTGTTGATGAAGAGCTTTATAACGACATCAAAGATTTTGCAATAGAAAAAGTACGTTATGCAATGGATACAAACGATAAGCTTGTACGTGACGAACGTATGCTTGCCGTTGAGAATGAAATTGCCGAGCAGTTCGGCGAAAAATATGAAGGCAGAGAGGGCGAAATTGCGGAAGCAATTTACAAGCTCCAGAAATATGTTGTTCGCCGCTGGCTTATCGATGACCACAAACGTGTTGACGGCAGAGGGATAGATGAAATCCGTCCTCTTTCGGCAGAAGTAGGACTTTTGCCCCGTGTTCACGGAAGCGGTATGTTTACAAGAGGACAGACGCAGGTACTCACAATAGCTACTCTCGGTGCAATCGGCGACGCTCAGAAAATGGACGGCATAGATACCGAGGAATCCAAGAGATATATGCATCACTACAATTTCCCGTCATACAGTGTCGGCGAAACAAAACCTTCAAGAGGTCCCGGCAGACGTGAAATCGGTCACGGTGCACTTGCGGAAAAGGCTCTCGAACCTGTTATTCCTTCGGAAGAAGAATTTCCGTATGCAATCAGACTTGTATCTGAGGTATTAAGCTCAAACGGTTCTACATCGCAGGGTTCAATATGCGGTTCAACACTTGCTCTTATGGATGCGGGCGTTCCCATAAAAGAACCTGTTGCCGGAATATCCGTAGGTCTTATAACGGAAGGCGACAGCTTCATGACGATGCTTGATATTCAGGGTGTTGAAGATTTCTTCGGCGACATGGACTTCAAGGTTGCCGGTACGAAAAACGGTATAACAGCTATACAGGTTGATATTAAAATTGACGGTTTGACACCCGAAATTATAAAAGAAGCATTTGAGAAAACAAGAAAAGCAAGAATCCACATTCTTGATGATGTGATGCTCAAAGCCATAGACAAACCGAGAGAAGAAATATCAAAATATGCTCCGAAGATGATTTCGTTCACGATAGATACCGAAAAAATCCGTGATGTTATCGGCAGCGGCGGAAAGACAATCCAGAAAATCATAGCTGATACGGGTGTTAAGATTGATATAGAAGAAAGCGGCAAAGTATTTATCACTGCTCCGGATTTGGAAAGCGGCGAAAAAGCCAAGGCTATAATAGACGGTATTGTAAAAGTGCCGGAACCCGGCGAAATTTATGAAGGTGTTGTTGTAAAGACGATGGCATTTGGTGCGTTCGTTGAAATACTGCCCGGCAAAGACGGCCTTGTTCATATATCAAAGCTTGATAAAAAGCGTGTTGAAAAGGTTGAAGACGTTGTATGTGTAGGTGACCCGATTACCGTAAAGGTTCTTGAAATCGACGACAAGGGCAGAATTAATCTTATGAGAATAGTTCCCGGAGAACAGGAATAATATCGGAGGTGCAATTTAAAAATGGCTGAATCAAAAGAATTTTTAATGACCCAAGAAGAGTACGACAAACTTGTCGATACTCTTGAATATCTGAAAAATGAAAAAACAAGAGAAATTGCTGAAAAAATCAATGTAGCAAGAGGCTACGGCGACTTATCCGAGAATGCCGAGTATGATGCGGCAAAAGCGGAGCAGGCTGAAAATGCCGATTTAATTCGTGAGCTCGAAGAAAAAGTTAAATACCACAAAATCGTCGGTGTAACAGATGGTTCCGTAGTTAATATAGGTATGACAGTAAAAGTCAGCGAAAACGGCAAAATAAGCGAATATACCATAACAGGTTCTACAGGTGCCGACCCGCTGCACGGCAAGATTTCAAACGAATCGCCGGTTGCAAGAGCATTGATAGGCCGCAGCGCAGGTGAAGCCGTCGAGGTCGAAACACCCGATGAAGCATATAAGTATATGCTTAAAATCGAAGAGGTATATAAAAAATAACGGAGGAAAACAATGAGTCAGAATAATATGAATGCCGAAACGGATATCAGTGAGCTTCTTAAAATAAGAAGAGATAAGCTCGAAGAACTTCGCAGCAACGGCATGGATCCGTTTAAAAAGGTAAAATATGATGTAACACATCACACAGCAGATATAACAGAAAATTTTGAAGAGTTCGACGGCAAAGACGTTTCTCTCGGCGGCAGACTTATGGCAAAACGTGTTATGGGAAAAGCCGCATTCTGCAACCTGCAGGATAAGAAGGGCAGAATCCAGCTCTATGTTCGCCGTGACATTATAGGTGACGAACCGTATGCTGTATTCAAGAAATTTGATATTGGTGATATAGTCGGGGTTAAGGGTCACGTTTTCAGAACTGAAAAAGGCGAAATCTCGGTTAAAGTTACCGAAATAGAGCTTCTTTCAAAATCCCTGCTTCCTTTGCCGGAAAAATTCCACGGTTTGAAAGACCCGGATTTGAGATACCGTCAGCGTTATGTTGACCTCATCATGAACGAAGAAGTAAAAAATACATTTGTCACAAGGAGTAAAATAGTACGTGCCATAAGAAAATACCTCGATAACAAGGAATTCTTAGAGGTTGAAACTCCTATGCTTAATACAATTGCCGGCGGTGCTGCCGCTCGCCCGTTCATAACTCATCACAATGCATTAAATATAGATATGTATTTAAGAATTGCGACCGAGCTCCATCTTAAAAGACTTATAGTCGGCGGGATGGAAAGAGTTTATGAAATAGGCCGTCAGTTCAGAAACGAAGGCATGGATATAAAACATAATCCGGAGTTTACAACAATAGAAATTTACCAAGCATTTGCGGATTACAACGATATGATGGATTTGACCGAGGGACTTATTCAGACGTGTGCCGAAGAAGCCTGCGGAACTCTAAAAATCAACTATCAAGGTACGGAAATTGACCTTTCGCATTTCGAAAGAATGACGATGATAGACTCTGTAAAGAAATATTCCGGCGTTGATTTTAACGAAATCAAAACCGACGAAGAAGCACTTAAAGTCGCAAAAGAAAAAGGTATCGAGGTCGAAAAAACAAAGGAAACAAGAGGCGATATAATTGCACTGTTCTTTGATGAATTTGTCGAAGAAAACCTTGTTCAACCTACGTTCATAACAGAGTATCCGGTTGAAATATCGCCGCTTGCGAAAAGAAAACCATCTCAACCGGAGCTTACCGAAAGATTTGAAGTGTTCATAACCGGTCGTGAGTTTGGTAATGCTTTTTCCGAACTTAATGATCCGATAGACCAAAAGGAACGTTTTCTGGCACAGGTTGCATTGCGTAATGCCGGCGATGATGAAGCTAACATGATGGACGAGGATTTTGTTACGGCACTTGAATACGGTATGCCCCCGACAGGCGGCGTAGGTATAGGTGTAGACAGACTCGTTATGTTGCTTACCGACAGCTACTCTATCAGGGACGTACTCTTGTTCCCGACAATGAAGCCGTTGGATAAATAAAGCCCGATAAATACTGGATTTTTCGGCTCTGAATTGTCAAAAAAATTGAATTTACGAAAAAATATACGAAAAATGCCTTCCGCAAGTGTGAAAAGGCATTTTTTCGTATATTGATTTTTTAAATTAGCTTAAGATATTCATCTAACTGTTTTTCTTCCAGCTCGGCGATAAAATCAGCAAACGGATTTAAATCTTTATGAACTGCATAGCATTCCAATGCATTATAATAATCCAGTCTGTTTTCCTTATCAACGGACACCGGCAAAAAGTCATGCAACATAAGCTGATAATTCATCAGCAATCTGCTTGTGCGACCATTGCCGTCTATGAATGGGTGAATACGTACAAACTCAGCATGAGTCCATGCCGCAAGCTCTATAGGATTTAAACCTGCCTTATTATCCAATTCTTCATAAAACGCCTTAATCTGAATATACATTTCATTCCCGGCAGGAGGTGTAAATCCTGCACCGCTGATACGCACTTCTTGATTCCGGTATATTCCTCCGGCAATAATATTTTCCGTAAGTATCATGTGCAAATCTTTAACAATATCCTCAGTTAATGATTTGTTTTGAGCAATACATTTTTTCACATAGTCGTAAGCTTTTTTGTGATTTACAACTTCGTAAATTTCACGAAGCTCTTTTCCTCCTACGGACACACCGTCCTCCAGTAAAACTTTTGTTTCCATAAGCGTGAGTGTGTTTCCCTCAATGGCGGTTGAGTTATGTGTAAACCGTAATTCAAAATCTTTTTCATATGTTGAAAGGGTAATTGAATCTATTTTAGATTTGCTTTGTTCATACTTTTCTTTTTTCAATAATATTCTTTCAAAATCCATTTTACCTTTTCACCTTTCTTCCGATATTTATATTATACCACGTAATAGTTTGCTATCCTTAATCCAGTATCAATAAACTGTCCTTATAACCTGCGTCCGCAGACGCTTATATTGTTCATAAGTTTATTATACTATAAATGCAATACCGCATTGCGGTTTGCTATCCTTAATCCAGTATCAATAAACTGTCCTTATAACCTGCGTCCGCGGACGCTTATATTTTTTCATAAGTTTATTATACTATAAATGCAATACCGCATTGCGGTTTGCTATCCTTAATCCAGTATCAATAAACTGTCC
>CAKVOK010000072.1 GCA_934792465.1 uncultured Clostridia bacterium
TTGAATTTGCTTATTATTTTAAGAGGATAGCCGCTTGCAAATACGCTTTTAACCAAATGGTGCATTTTGTTTCTTATATAATTTGCATAAAGCATAGTTATACCTCCTCATCAAGGGTTAGCTACCCATGGATATTCGGCGTAACTGAATCGCCAACCAGATGGCTTATCGCTGTTTGTGTATGCCATACCCCAGTCAAAAAACAGGCTGTAAATATAGTTGCCCTCAGGTATTAATGTGAAGTCCGTAAATCCTGCATTTGAAGTTATGGTAAGATTTGTAGGACTTGACTCATCTGAGTAAAAATCGACCTGAACAAAGTCGCCGTATTGTCCTGTTGCCGGCAGCGTCAAAGCCATTGAAGTGACGTTTCCATCGCCGCCCAAACAGTATATGGTGTTTGCTGCACAAGTTAAGGTTATTTCCGAATTTGTATTTTGTATCACATTCGGACGGACGGAACGCACCGCATAATCAAGTCTGCTGATCGTGATAGGCAAATTTCCATACATACCTTGCCGGGAAGCGATATTATCCTCAGTTGGGACATATAAGCTTAATTCGCCGTTATTTCCGAGGCTTATTCCTCCTATACCGTAAGCCGTTACTACTCCCGCTTTTGCTGCTGTGGCATAGTCCGCAAACCCTACCTTGCCGTCGAGCTCCGCCTGCAAATTCGTAGAACCGTATACAACGTCCCGCAAACCGTTTTTCGTATGCAGCATGAGATATGTGCCTACCTGCAATCCGCCGGTTACGGAATCCTCGGCTTTGAATTTTTTGACGGACCAAATGGAATTTGAATTGTACGACGGCAGATTGGTGTTGGGGTCGATGGAATATCCCAGCTCGTCAACTGCCTCTTTTGCCGCATCGGTGAAGTCGTTTGTGCTTAAGGCTTTTCCGTTTTCTTTTTTTACATAGGTTTTCATGTCTTTTAAGACGGAGTCGAATACGGGAAACGTGTCCGTGTCCGTCAAGGCAAAATCAACGTTAATATCGGGAATTACGTCAAAAACAAAATTGCATGACGTAATACGCATATCTCCGCTGTAAAGCGAGATTTCGGCTTTTACAGTGCCGCTTGCCGCCAATGCCGCCGGGCAGAGTGTATATTCTGCCGCATTATCATTGTATGTTATTTCGTCGCAAACGGTAACGCCGTCCGAACGCAGAAATTTAATCACCGCACGGTCCGCATCGGAAAAATCAAGACCGCTTATGTTAAGCTTGTGCGCCATTCCGTCATTTTGTTTGATTTTTATATCGGACGATACGGCACTCAAATCGTCGAACGATAGCGATATATTATGTATATGCATCAAATCACCTCCAAAGACATATTAAATGTTCCTGTTATATATTGAGAATCAGAGTATATCCTGAGCATGCCGTTTTCGATTGCCGGTTTTATATATGTTCCGGCATTGATGTTGTAAAATCCTATGTATTCGGTTCCGTTGTAGGCGTTGCCGTCATATGTGCCGCAGCAAAGTCCGGTGCTTCGTTTGTAATATCCGTTTATTTTCTTTGCGGAGCTTGAATTGTTACTGCCGGAACCGCTTATGGTAACGTCAAATATTACGTAGCTGAAATATTTGTCTTTCAGAGAAAGTGTATGCATTCTTTTGTTTTTGCTCACAAGAGAACCGCCGATTGCGGTAACGTCATAAGAAATGCTTCGCCTCTGCACGGCAGAACCGGAAGAAAGGGGGATTTTGCTTGTTGAAAAACTGCGTGTGTCGCTCAGATTTCCGTATTGGTCGATTACGGCAAGCGGAATGTATGCGTCGGAAGTTTTTTCGCTGTCGGTTATAATCGGCATTGCACAGTTGAAGCTTTCGGAAGCGTATAGGTAAACGTATGTACTGCTTCCCGAAATAAGGGGAAAGGTTTCGGTTGCCGTTATTTCAATGCGCATTCCGTTTTTGAAAACGGCAACTCCTTTCGGAACGGAAACCGTTCCGCCGGCGCAGGTGCATTCCATTCCCGATATTACGCCCGGGTTTAAAATGTCGCTTCGTATGCTGTTAAGCTTGTTTATGGCATAGGGGACGTCGGTGTCAAAATTTTTTGATACAATGGTTCCTTCGCCGATTCCGTCGGCGATTGAATTGAGGTTTTCGGCACTCACGGATATGTTATCCGCAAAATCATAAGTAAAACTCATCTTTATTCCTCCTTTGAAATTTTAAGTTTCGGACATTGCTTTGCAATATCACCCTCGTAAGAAATCGATACTTCGGTCACGGTAACACGGAAAATTCCGTTTTCCGTGCGGATTTTGAATTTGTCTCCGAGAAAATAATCTTTTTCAAATTCGGTGTTTATAAATTTAAAATCCAAATCGCAGAGCAAATCCTCTTCCGTTTTCGAGAGTTCTTCCCAGCGATAAAGTCCCGTGCCGTCATGTTTTTTTGTAAATTCGTATGTGCCGCTGCTGTTTTTGGAAAGCGTGTGCGAAAAGTAATTTTTGGTGTCGAATGTCATGCTTATATCGTATGCTGCGGCACTGTCGCATATAAACGTGCTTTCCGAAACACCGGGCTTTAATAATTCAAATACCCATTTTTTTGCCGATGTGTCGAATACCATGCGATACCCCAGACCGGCGTCGGATATTATGCCGCAGAGAGTGTCGTAAAGGGTTTTCGGACTCTTCTCGGCAAGCGGAGAAGAAGCGATATTATCGAATGTTTCGCCCGTCTGCTTCAATGTAACGGGGTCGGTGCTTGAGAACGCATTTCCGAGAAAGTGCGAACAGAGATTGTACGGATTGTAAATCTTTAAGTTTTCATAAGGCAAAACAACCTTTTTGCGTAAAATAAAATCACACGTTTTCCCGTATACGGCAAAATCGTTTTCAATGCGCATTCCCGTAACGATACCCGTGCGGCTGCCGTATACAATGCAGATTCCCTTTCCGTATTTGATGCTGAAATTGTTTAATAGCTCCCGCTTTGCCGAAAAGTTTTTCGGAAAATGCAGCTCGAAAGACCCCTCGCCGCAGAACTTCACCGTGAAATTTGCGCTCACCGCAAAGGGTTCGAGATGCAGCGGATTAAATTCAAAATCGTAAAATTTTATATCAGCCATATATGTCACACTCCGCATATTTTATACCGGAAACCATATCGCAGGAAATCTCCTCCGCATCGTTTGCGGTGCTTGCCTTCAGGATATTTGTCCCTTTGCGCAGAATAAAATCTCCGGGATAGGTGTTCTCATCAAGATACTTTACCATATTTCCCCGTTTGGAACTTGTTGCGGTGCGCTTCGCCGTATTCACCGTAATGGTTTCGCCGGTCAGCATAGCGCAAAGCAAAGTTATTTTGCAGCCGACAGATGTGTTTTCAACGGAAATTCCGCCGCTGTACGTACCGCCGTTGGTGCAGCGGAATATAATTTCCGGCTGTGCCGTGTAGCAGCTTTCGTTATTGTAAGTGATTGTTGAAACGCCCTGTGTGAAAACCGTAGGCAGAGTAAACGGCGAAGTGATTACGTCTTTCCTGTAGTATATCGGTGTAATGTTGTCACGGTCGGTAAAATAAGGGTTGTCACAGGTCATCTGCAAAACGTATTTTACAAAATTGCCGTAGCGGTTTCCGAGAGAAACTGTAGGCGTGCAAACGGCGATTTTCCTGTCATTAACGATTAGTTCACCGGAGAAAGTGAGTATTGCGGCGAATTTTTTCGTTGCGGAAAGCTTCATATCGCCGGATATTGTAATCGTCCTGTTTTTAACGTATGAAGAAATTGTAGTCTGACCGTCGCACCCGAAATAATTTACGCTGTAGTGCGTAGGCTGAGGAAGAAATAATCCGTCCGTATCCGTAATGCGTATGTCGCCCTCGCCCTTGGTGTTAAATTCGAGAGTGCCTGTTTCGTTTTTATATTGTATAATCATAGCGTTACCCCCTCAGTCTGTTTATTGTTTCGGCATTTCTGGCAGCTTCAAGCTGCGCCGTGACGGATTCTCCGCTCGAGTAGAAATTGTAGCTTGAATTGTTGTATGTAACGGCGCCGCTGCTTTGCTCCCTGATGTCGTTTATCTTCTCCGTGACGCGGTTCAGGCGTGACAAAAATCCGCTTGAAAAGGCTTCTCCGGATAATTCTCCGCCTTTGAAAAATTCGTCCGGCAGTTCCTTTAATGCCGCTTTCAAGTCGTTCTTTAGGTTTTCGCCGACATTCCCGAATTTGTCCAACATCTCGTTTATTTCGTCGGACAAGAGTCCGTTTGTGACGTTGCTTATCGTGTCGTTCAGTTTTTTCCAGTTCTCTATGTATGCGTAAAATTCCTCGTCGCTTCCGGAAAGCAGCGTTTCGGAAAGAGAAACGGCGTCGCTGACCGGCATACTTCGCAGCATTTCGAAAAACTCCTGCGGTACGCCCTCTTTGTTTTTTATCCGCATCAGCATTTCGTAATAGACGCCGAGCGCATTTGCCGCATTTTTCAGTGCGTCCGTGTCCGAAATCTTGTATACAAGGTCTTTCGACATATCCCATACGCCGTCTTTCAGAACGCCCTCGCCGGCATTTTTAAAAGTAACGGTTCTGCCCAAAAAAGAATCCGCATATTTGTCCAATCCGGACGTAATCTTGCTTTCGAGCTTCTCCAGCTCGGAAATTTCCGTGCTTGCTTCGGAAAGTACGGAGGAATATGCTTTGACGATTGTGTTCTTGCGTGTTTCAAGCTCTTTTTTCAGACTGTCGTTCAGCGAAGCTTCGTAGTTTACGATTTTTTCGGTATAGTTCCACCATGAAAGACTGCCTTTTTCCAGGAAATTATCTCTGTAAAGCTCCATGTATTTGTAATATTCGTCAGTCGAGATTGCGCCGGTTTTCAGCTTCACGTTAATTTCGGAAATGGCTTTGTCCATGGCGTCTGTCGCCTCATACGCATGGTCTTTCACGGCAACGGCGATACCCTCGATAAGCGGAACTCCGGCTTCGTCATACGAAAGCCGCGAGATGCCGTCGGAGATTTTTCCGCTGCGCTTCCATTCGTCCACAAGGCTCTCCACAAGGTTTTTTACATTGTTGTACCATGAATAGTTAAATGTGTCGGTTTTCTTTTTCGCCAAGTGTATCACCGCCTTTCATAATGTTAAAAATGCACTCTCCGGGTTCGGCATTGCCGCCACCTATTCTGCACATGTTTTTCAAAACCGCATATTTTTTCCGCAGTTCCGCATCTTTTATTTCGGATAAATCTATGCTGCGTATGTTTATAATACGGAGAAGTATATGCTCTCCGCAGAGTCCCCGAAGCAATGCGCAGAATTTGTAATAATGCATTTTTTCAATGCTCAAATCAATGCCGTATTGCGCATAGAATGCGCTGAATATATATGAAGAATCGGCTTCAAAGTCAATAACTCTTTTTTCTTTTTTGCCGCCAGAACGGTCGGGATTTAAAAAAGCCGCAATCCCTTTCAATGCATGGGAAGCGTCCTGCGGAATGTCTTTGTAGCATATCGGTGCCAGCAGTGCGGCGCATACGCTCGGAGGATATTTGTCCAGTATTTGTATTGCTTTCAGCCATATTCTGAAATCGCTGTTGATGCGGTAGCTTTTGCCGTCGATGTTTACTCTTTCGGGCATGGTTTGCATAATAATGTTTGTCATAAATCGGGCCTCCTTGGGAGCGGCGCTGTTATGCGCCCGCTCCCGTTTCCGTAAATGTTACGGTTTCAAATCCGTCGGAGGATTCCGCCGTGCCGACGGTAAGACCGCCGGAAACCCGCAGATTTCCGCTGTAGGTATATGCGTCCGTAGAATCGCCCTCGCTTTCGGGCATGACGGTAAAGCTTCTTTTGAAAGCACCGTATTTTCCGGGACTTTTTTCGTCCGTGAAATCTACGACCACAATATCACGAACAGCCGAATCGCCGGTTTTTTCGCCGTCGAAAATGCCGGCAATGTCGAGGTGAACCTCGTTTTCTTTCATGAGGTCGAAAGAAAAGCTTACGCTTGTGTCGTAGCCTACGACGTCGTTGTGCTTAAATTCCTCGTCGATGTATTGCCTTGAATATTCGATGGGGGATTTGTTCGTCGTAAATTCCGTGAAGCCTTTCATTCTGTAATATGTACTTCCGACATTGTAAAAAGCAACCTTGCCGTTTCTTTTAACAATATTACCCATAAATTTATCATAACCTTTCTGTCCGCATGATTAGAATTTGTATACGCCTTATTTGCGGACTTATAAGACGTATAACTAAATTAAGATGTCCTACGCCTCTGTAGGCGGCGGGTTCCTCTTAATTTTTTTCAGCGGCGGGATACAATCTCCCGCTGAAAACGTTGAATGACGGGGCTAAAGCCCCTTATTGAATTTAGCCTTTGTAATAAATAAACCTCAGCGTCATTTCGTATTTTGCCGTGGACGCAGTGTTGTCGCACATGTGCGGACCCTCAACCATAAAGCAATTTGAGACATTTTCTATTTTAAGATTCAGTATCCGTTCCGCAATCGTGTCGAAATCCGTCAGTTTAAACGGAGTAAGTGCGCTGATTAAAACGTCCGTATAAAACAAAGCGTCGCCGCCGACATAGCTGTTTAAGATGCCGCCGCCGATAACGGCGGCAGCAGCCTTTTCCTGATATTTTCCCGAAATATCGCTGTCCTGCATAAGCTCACGGCAGCTTCCTCTTATACGGCTGAGAATAATACCGTTCATTTTTCCCTCCTATTTTTTCGCTGCTATCTTGCAGTGAGAAAGCCTTGTTTTGCAGTCGAAATTGTTGTTCACGCCTATGACGGTGTATGTAACGCCGTTTATCGTAAGCTCGTCGCCTATGTAGACTCCGAGCGACTTCTTTGTCGGAATACGCACCGTAACACGGGTGTTCGGCGTGATGCCCAGACTCTCGAAATATACGCTTTCGCGTATGTATACGTGCGCATTGTCAAAGACTTGTTCGCCGTTTCTGCCGTTAATGGTAATTTTCATGTTGCATAACCACCTTTTCAGCCGTTCATACCGCAGTAGAGTACGCCTTTGTCGGCAAGATAGACGGATACAATTTCAGCCGCAAGCTGCCTGTATTCGTTTTTTTCATACGATACGCTGTAGCCGTCGTTGTCCTCCCTGGATATTCCTGAGTTTTTGTCGGATTTCATCAGGATTTCGGCAACGTGGCAGACCGCCGTTTTGTAATCGTAATCGTCGGATAAATCCGGAGAATTTACCGTAATGCTTTTTATAAAATGCACCGCCATGCGCACATATCGGTTAAACTGCTTTTGTTCTATCTCGTCGCCGCCGAAAGCATCTCTGTAAAAATCATAATCAACAGGTAACATAATGTTTCACTTCCGCCGATTACGCAGTTGCCGAGCCGACCTTCAGCGCCTTGCCGTCCGTACCGGCTTCCGCAACGGTTATAACCTGACCGCTCGTCATGGATACCTCGCCGCTGAGCTCCGTCCAGTTCGTGAGGGCACCGCCGAGCGTCACGGTCTGCGCACTTGAATCTATTTTATACATCAGCTTGCCGTTGCCGAGAAGCGCAGGCGATACGTTTACCTTGTATTTGCCGGCCGCACTGCCGTTTTCGAGAGTGACGGCAAGCTCACCGAGAGCTTTTTCGGCGATTTTCAGTGCTGCGAATGCGTCGTCTTTTATAACGAGATAACCGATTCGCATTGTCGCCTTAATGGCAATCATATCCTGCTCGGCAAGCGAGATTGGCTTTCCGTCCGTGTCGAGAGTACCCTGCAGGGTAGCTTCCGTCAGAACCTCAAACTCGATTCCGGAACGTATGCCGACTATGGAATATTTCCATTCGCCGCCGATGAGGTCGGCTTTGGATTTGTCCCATGCGCCGCTGCGTACAAATTCTATCGGCTGCGAATAGATTTCTTTCTGATTCGTGCCGTCTATGTATATCGGAGCGCCGTTGGAATCTCTCAATTTTCTTAATGTGTTTTTGATACCGATATGACCGGCAAATCCCGTAACTTCATATCCGGCACCCTCGACAAGCGCCATGGTGTCGGACATGGCAAGGTCTATGTCGCTGTTGTTTTTAACGAGCATTTTCGTTTTGCCGATGCTTCCCATAATGCTTGTTGTAAACGGCGAATTTTCACCGAATATGCAAGCCTTGTCAATGGCTTTGTGAAAAGCCTCCGTAATATCCGGCATAAGCTCGCTGAACACCTGAACCGTAGAATCCGCAAGCTTTTCTTTTGTGACGGGGATTATAACGGCAAGCTTTTTTGCCTGGATTTCCGGGTGAATCCATGTTGCGCCGCTCGTGCTTATGCGCTCGCCCTCGCCTACCCAGTAAGCTCCTGCGCCGTCAACCAATACGTTGAATTTTTTTCTGTCGGAATTCATTGGTTCGACCTTCGAAAGTCTGAGTACGCTCGAACCTCTTACCACGTTTTTAATAATTTCCGATGCTGCTTCCTGCGGAACGAATCCGCTGAGTTGTTCTTTTAAATACATAAAATCTTCCTTTCTTATCTTTTAACCTGATTTTCCCAAATATCTCTTATAAAGCTTTCGTCCGAGGATATTACCTCGCCGCTGCCGTGCATTGCGCCGCCGGATTTTTCGGCTTCAAACAAAAAAGAATTTTCGCGCCTGAGCTTGCTGATTTGTTCGTCAATGCCTGTCGCATTGCCGTTTTCAAACCCGATTTCGTCAAGCTTCATCAGAGCCTTGGCGGCAATGATGTTTTTTGCGCCGCTGCGTGTCAGTGCCATGTCAACGGCATTTTCTTTCTTGATTGCGGAAACGGTGTTTTCGTATTCCTCTTCGGAAATGTAGCCGCCGTCCGCAAGATTTATAAGCTCAAGCGGCTTGTTCGGATTTTCGCTGTTGTAGCTTTCGATACGTTCCGCCGCCGCTTCGTATAAATCTCCGAGAACGTCTTTTAAAATTTCCATTTTTCCACCTCGATTTTTTTGTTTGCAAGAAGCTTCTTCGTGTATTAGTATAGCAGAAACAAAGGGTCTGCTACTATCAATATTCGAAAATATATGAGCTTTTGTGCAGTGCTGTTTTAAAATATTGCGTATTTTCGGGATATTCGACATATTGTAAATATTGTTTTCCGTGCGTATTTTTTTGTCCGCACCCGTCAAAATAAAGGTATGGACAGTTTGACAAAGCTTGTGTTTTGTGATACAATTATTGTGAAGTTATAACTGAAAACGGGGATTTTATGAAGAAATTTTTATTGCTGCTGATTACAGCGGCGCAGATTTTCATATTGTGTTCGCTGAACGAAATGCCGGAACGTACTTACGAATTTGAAAAAGCATGGGGGAACGCCCAAAAACTTGATATATACTGCGAAAAAACAGGCGAACGCACGATTAATTTAATAAAAGACGGATATAAAATTCTGCTCGGAAAGAACTGTGTTTCGCTCGAAAAATCGGGAACGTTGCTGACGGTTTCCGAATATCCGGGCATGAAAGAAAATATCGGTATTTCCGCCGTGTTTTTCGTGGAAAATTCGGAATACGGCACGCAGACGGTTTTTTCTCTCGGCGGGAAAGAGTATATAAATTTTACGGATTTTTCCCGGTATAAGAAACAAAACGAAATAACCGTTTCCGTGCCGAAAGGGCAGAGCGTGTCGGTTGCGGCTTCCGAAACGGAATATACTCCGGAAGTTAAAGTATATTTGAATAAATATCTCAAAATGCCGGCATATGCAAGCCGTAAGGTGAATTGGTACAGAATGGACGAAAAATTAAATTATTACGGCGGAAAACCGCTCAATCCCGGGGAGAAAACGGCGTATTCGGGATTCTATGCGCCTGCGCTGCTCGATACGGGCTGCACGGTCTATGCCGAGTACGGCGGCAAAATCTTAGGCTATGCCAAGGTGTCGGGGAAGTGTGCCGTATATGTGCGTGGTGATAATATCGCTTTCGCAAACGGCAGATACAACCTCATGGAGGAAATAACGCCGAAATCGGATTACGTTCCGCTTAGGTATACCTGTGACGCATTGAAAATAAAGCTTTCGTACAGTGCGAAAAAAATAAAGCTGAAACACGGGAAAAATACTGCCGTGCTTTACGAAAACAAAGATTATATAATGTACAACGATAAAAAAATCGGCTTTGACAAATCGGCGGTGTATGTGCAAAACAATACCGCAATGGCACATAAAAATATTTTCTCGGCGCTCGGCTGCAATGTGTATGAAAGCGAAAATACGGCGGCAATATCAAGAGATACGGAGTTAAAAGATATAGGAGAATTCAGCCGAAAGGCGGCGATTATAAAGAGCGTTGCGGACGCAAATCAAAATCTGATTACGCCTGTCACACTGATAGACTCGGACAGCGTATTGTGCGGAATCGTCACTTCGGAAAATGTGAAATCGAACGTTCCGGCGGCGGTGTATGTGAATACGGCAAAAAAGGCGAAACAGCTGCAAAACGAGATGTCGGAAACGAATCCGCAGGAAATATTCGTAATATCGAAAAAGATGTCGTGCGTGAAAAAGCTTTCGGAGAGATTTCCGCTTGTTCACGGCGTGTTGGACTTGCGAGGGGAGAGCGAAAAAGAAAAAATACTCAGGAAAACTTTGTCGTCAAATTGCCGCATAGCCTTGCTCAATAATGCGGAAAATGCGTATTATCTTTCGAAATTCAATGTCAGCGTGTGGATAAAACCGAAAACGGCGGAGGAATTTTATAAGGGAATTATAGACGGTGCTGTCGGAATAATAACGGATGATGCGGAAAAATCAGCAAAGCTTATGCAGATTTTTTCCGAACCGACCATGCTCGGCAAATGCGCCGTATACGGTCATAGAGGCACTGCCGCATACGAATATGAAGATACGGTTTCGGCAGCGAAAAAGGCGATAAGCGTCGGAGCGGATTATATAGAGTTTGATATATGGCAGACGAAGGATAAGGAAGCCGTTGTCATGCATGACGGCACAACGGGCAGAATGTGCGGAAAAGACCTCGTAATCAAGGATTCGACGCTCGAAGAACTGAAAGCACTGGACGTCGGCGGAGAGAAGATACCTACGTTGAAAGAATATCTTTCGGCACTAAAGGAATATGAAAACGTTGTATTCAATATTGAAATAAAGGGCGGAACGGCGGAGCTTGTGAAAACTGCGGCAGATACGCTGAAAGAGCTCGGTATGACGTCGAGAGCGCATATATCGAGCTATGATGTTTCCGTTCAAAAGCTGCTGAATATGACTGCGCCGTACCTTGCCTGCACGGCATGGAGCAATTCTGTTTATACGGACATCGGACAGGTGTATTCTGCGGAAAACGGCGCAAATACCGTGCTTGCCGGAGTGAAAGAGCCGACCCTTCGCAAGCTTCGCCTTAGGGGAGAGAGGAGGTTAAAGACTATAGATGTTGATGCGGAATACAGAGCGCTCGGAAAAAATTTCAGCGGCTATACCTCCTATTCGGAGAGTATACCGCATGAAATAGTTGTAGAAAACGGTGCGCCGAAAGTGCTGAACCGAATGGGTACGGAAATATCCGTACCGGATTTGGAAGAGATAGTTTCGGACGGCGTTTTGATGTATCGCTGTAAGGTAAAGAGGATAAATTCAGTGCCGTATTATATATACGGAATTCAGTGAACTTTATAACTAAATTAAGCGGAACTCTCCGCCTCTGTAGGCGGCGGATTCCGCTTAATTTTTTCAGCGGCGGGATACAATCTCCCGCCGAAAACGTTGAATGACGGGGATAAAGCCCCTTATTGAAAAATGCCTATTTTTCTGAAGCCACTAAAAGGTAATGGTCAGTAGCGCATATTGCCGGAAAGAGTATCGTCGTTTTCAATCCATTCGCCTGCTTTGATTATGCGGTACTCTTCTTTTGTGTCGCGGATAATAATGTTTTCGATTCCGGCATTTATTATGAAACGCTTGCACATGGTGCATGGGCAGGCATTTTCAACATAGCTGCCGTCCTGCTCCTGACCGACCAGATAGAGCGAAGCGCCGATTATGTCTTTTCGGCGTGCGCTTATTATGGCATTCGCCTCGGCATGAACGGAACGGCACATTTCGTAGCGTTCGCCTCTCGGCACTTGCAGCTGTTTCCGTATGCAGAACTGTAAATCGGTACAGTTTTTTCTGCCTCTCGGCGCACCGTTGTAGCCCGTTGCGATTATCTCATCGTTGTTTACTATTATTGCGCCGAATCTTCTGCGCAGACATGTGCTTCTGCATAATACGGTCTGCGCTATATCAAGATAATAATTGTGTTTGTCAAGACGTTTCATGTGTATCACTCCTCGTGTTTATATTAGCTAAATTCGCTGTGCGAATTTAATTTAGCTGTTTCGCAAGAAACAATTTAGCTATCGAATGAAATTCGATAATTTAGCTTTGCACGCCGGTGCAAAATTTAGCTTATGCAAATAAATGCATTGCGCAAACCCTATTCAGCGGTACTCGCTAATGCCTCCGGGGACCACGTTAGTGGTGGAAGGGTTGGCAAAATTCGCACAATCTCTGTTCTTCATACATTATATCATAAAAGCAATACTGCACGAGCAGTTTGCATTCATTAAAATGATAACAATAAATCTACCTTATCTTTGTGCCGATAGGCACTATAATATTTTATAGATTTATTCTTTCAAGACCGCAAGCGGTCGCAGAAAGCAAGAAAAACAACCTTATAAAGAAGTTAGCTTTCCGTTATTTAATTGTATGTTTTTATTATATCATAATTTTATCATATATTCAAGTATAAAAAGAAAAATCGTGAGAAAAATAATCATATAGCTAAATTAAGATGTCCT
>CAKVOK010000073.1 GCA_934792465.1 uncultured Clostridia bacterium
ACTTGAACAATTACAAAATGCCGAAAAAATTAGTATATGAGTGCATTTTGTAATTGTTCAGCAGTCATTAAATAATACATTTCTGTTTTTAAAAATCCCCAAAAGCTTTCCATCGGACCGTTACCGATGCATTTTACTAGCCCGTCTGACATTTAGGGCATAGCTGCTCATTATTTTTCTGTTTCATTTTCAAAATTCCTTTCGTTTCAAGGTACAAAAAAAGACAGATATTTCTATCTGCCGTTTTTCAAATATTTTGTTTTGTGCTTGCAATTCAAAAGATTTTCAACGGTTATATCAAAGGTCTTTCCGCCAAAAGTAGTAAATTGGTAGTAAATTTGCTTTGAAAATCTTTTGGATGTGCCTATTTTACGAGGTTTCTTGAAATAATCTTAATTTTCTGCAAAGAAAAATCGGAATGGAGCAGAGTCCATTCCGACGTGGAGGCGCCACCCGGAGTCGAACCGGGGAATAAAGGTGTTGCAGACCTCTGCCTTACCTCTTGGCTATGGCGCCGTATACTTAATATTATGCGGCAACCGATATATTTGATACATATTTTAAAAAATTATTTTTCAGGTTTTATAAAATCGCCTCTCGATGTAACGACCTTGTATCCTATGCTTTCCATACGCTTCGACATACAGTTTTTGCATTCGGCGGCTTCGTCGCCGGTGCATATTTTATTATCATACAGCTCATATTTTTTTCTTACGTCAACGGGCGAAAGATTCGGCATTACAACATTTGCGCCGGCAAGTATGCCTTTTTCCCTGCCGAGCGGGTCGATTGTTCCGAGTGCCGTTGTCGACGGCAGAAGAGCATACGGCAGCATAAGTCTAAGCAGCGCCACCATATATATTGTCAGCTTCGCCGTGCCTGCCTGCATATCACGCATCGGTGTGTCGTGCTGCGGTATGAACGGACCTATCCCGACCATCTGCGGATTGAGCTTTTTCAGAAAAAGCATATCCTCTGCCAGATTTTCATATGTCTGATACGGCGAACCGACCATGAAGCCGCTGCCTGTCTGATAACCGATTTTCTTCAGATTATAAAGACAATTGATACGGTTGTCATACGACATATTTTTCGGATGCAGTTTTTCATAATGCGCCTTACTCGCAGTTTCGTGCCTTAAAAGATACCTGTCCGCACCGGCATTGTAAAGCCTTAAATAGCTTTCATAGCTTCTTTCGCCGAGCGAAAGCGTCACGGCGCAGTCCGGATATTTGCTTTTGATTTTGTCTATGATACCGCACACAAAATCGTCCGTGAAAAACTCGTCCTCACCGCCCTGGAGTACGAACGTGCGAAAGCCGAGATTATATCCGTTTTCGCAGCAGCCGAGTATCTGCGTTTCGGAAAGCCTGTATCGCTGTGCGTTTTTGTTTGCGCAGCGTATTCCGCAGTACAGACAGTTGTTTTTGCAATAGCTGCTGACTTCTATAAGCCCTCGTATATATACGTCCTTTCCGTATATTTTATGGCGGATTTCTCTCGATTTTTCAAAGAGATATTCTTCCTCCGCACAATTTGAAATCAGCTGTATAAATTCTTCTTTTTCGAGAATATGTTCATTATAAAGTTTATCAATAAGTTTTTTCATACAATCACCATGTATAGTATACCATAAATCTTTATTCTTGACAATAGCAAAACCGAAATTTTCTCATATATTGATAGAAGAAAGGCGGAGATTTTTTTGAATATATATGTTATTACTGCCATTGCGGACGTACTTTCAAAATGCATGACACCCGATGAAACGGCGGCTGCCGCCGCATTCTTTACACAGCTCGGAGATACTCTTGCGACCATTGCACTGAGCGGTCAATAAATTTTGACAATCGTAATATATTTTGCATATTCGTTAATATATTTGATGACTTTTTACAGATAATGATATAATATATTATTAAAGGAATAAGTCTGAAAGGAAGTTTGAAATGTCAAAAAGAATTATTGACGGAATTGCGGAAAATATTAATATATGTTCAAGTCCGTCCGAGCTGAAAATCACGGATATACGTGTAGCGAACATAAACGGCGCTCCGAAACACTGTCCGCTTATAAAGGTCTATACAAACCAGGGCATCGTAGGCTACGGAGAAGTGCGCGACGCTTCGAGTGCGACATATGCGCTCATGCTGAAATCAAGGCTTGTCGGCGAAAATCCGTGCAACGTGGATAAGATTTTCCGCAGGATAAAGCAGTTCGGCGGACATTCCCGACAAGGCGGAGGAGTTTCGGGATTGGAAATAGCCATGTGGGATATTGCCGGAAAAGCATGGGGTGTTCCGCTTTGGCAGATGCTCGGCGGAAAATTCCGTGACAAGGTGCGTGTTTACTGCGATACGGACGTTGACGGCAAGCACACCGGCAAAGACATGGGAAATGCCCTGAAGAAGCGAATGGAACAGGGATTTACCTTTCTGAAAATGGACCTCGGAATAGAACTTATACTGGACGAACCCGGCTGCCTGAATGCCCCTCTCGGATTTCTTGAGGATATAAAGAAATATTCCATGAAAGCCATCAACCACCAAAAAGGCTCGGTTGACATGGATATGATGCTCGGCAAAAACTACGAAACCTTTACAATCCCTCATCATGCGACGGGAATACACCTCACGCAAAAAGGCATGGATTATCTTGAAAATTACGTTAAAGAAGTGCGTGACGTTATAGGTTATGAAGTACCTCTTGCCATAGACCATTTCGGTCATATATGCATTGAGGACTGCATAATGTTCGCAAAACGTCTTGAAAAATACAATATCGCATGGATTGAAGATATTGCACCGTGGCACTACACAAATCATTATGTGAAAATCGCAAATTCCATTAATATACCGATATGCACGGGCGAAGATATTTATCTTGCGGAAAACTTCGAACCGCTTATGAAATCCGGCGGCGTGTCCGTTATACACCCGGATATGCTCACCGTCGGCGGTGCCGCAGAGATGAAAAAACTCGGCAATATGTGCGAAAAATACGGTGTTGCCATGGCAATACATATGGCGGAAAGTCCGATTGCCTGCATGGCGGCGGTTCATGCTGCTGCGGCAATCCAAAATATCCTTGCGGTTGAATACCATTCCGTTGATATTCCATGGTGGAACGACCTTGCAATCGGCATTGACAATCCGCTTATAAAAGACGGATTTATAAATGTACCGGACAAACCCGGACTCGGCATAGACGCTCTGAACGAAGAGCTGATTGCGGAGCATATGCACGAAAAATATCCCGAAGCATGGGCTTCTACGGAGCAGTGGGACAAGGAATGGGCGAACGACAGAGAATGGAGCTGATACAAAATGTTTGATTTGAGCGGAAAAACGGCACTTGTTACGGGCGCAACACAGGGAATCGGCTTTGCAATCGCAAAGACGCTTTCCGAGCATGGCGCAAAGGTATTTGTAAACGGTGCGGCAAGCGATGAAAAATGCCTGTCGGCAAGCGAGAAAATAGAAAATTCAATCCCTGTCCGGGCAAATCTGCTTTATAAAGACGAAATAAATTCTCTTTACGAAAAAACGGGCGGCATAGATATACTTGTTTTGAACGCTTCGATTCAGTATAAACGAAAATGGGACGAGTTTACCGACGAAGAATTGGAAACGCAGCTCGACTGCAATTTAAAATCCACTTATCTTCTGATAAGAAAATACGCACCGCATATGCAAAAACAAAAATGGGGACGAATCGTAACAATCGGCAGTGTAAACCAGTACAATAATCACCCGGAATTATCACTGTACGGAGTAACGAAAGCGGCTCAAAAGAAACTTGTCGAGAATATTGCGCCGTATCTTGCGCCGGACGGAGTGACCGTGAACAACGTTGCACCGGGTGCGATAAACACACCGAGAAATGCACGGGCACTGAGCGATGAGGAATTTAACAAAAAAATAATTGCAAGTATTCCGTCCGGATATGTCGGCGAACCGAGAGACGTAGCGCCGGCTGTGCTGCTGCTTTGTTCGGACGAGGGACGGTATATAACAGGTTCGGAAATCATCGTTGACGGCGGTATGCATTTATGATTATATGCTGTGATTTGACAATTCAAAAAATTAATGATAGGAGAAATAACCATGAACAGACGCGAAGAAGTTTTTAAAAGCTTTAACAGGTACAAAGAAGAAACCGAAGAACGCATAAAAAACGGTATCGAGCAAAACAGAAAAGGCTTTGCGAAAATATCCGTAAAGGACAAAGACGGGAATCCGCTGTGCGGCTTGAAAATATCGGCGAAACAGAAGAAACACGAATTTTTGTACGGTGCTAATCTTTTCATGCTCGACGAGCTGGAAACGGAAGAAAAAAACATAGCATACCGTGAAAGCTTCAAGGATTGCTTTAACCTCGCAACGCTGCCTTTTTACTGGAGCGACCTCGAACCGATTCAGGGCAAGCCGAGATTTGAAAAAGACAGTCCGAAAGTATATCGCCGTCCTGCGCCCGATTTGTGTCTTGAATACTGCGAAAAATACGGAATCACGCCGAAAGCGCATTGCCTTACATATTTCAATTTTCAGCCGGAGTGGGTTGACAGCCAAGACGTAAACGACATGAAGAAAAAGCTTGAAATCCGATACAAACAGCTTGCGGAACGCTACAAAGACAGGATTCACGGCTGGGAAGTAATAAACGAATTGCTTTGTTCGTGGGAGATATGGTGCAGAAACAAATTCTTTGTTTCGGACGATGTGCTCGAATGGAACTTTGAGCTTGCAAAAAAATATTTCCCGAATAATGAGCTTATATTGAACGAGGGCGGTCATATATGGGAACACGGACGTTTCGCATACAACCGCAGTGATTATTATTTAATGATAAAAGAAGCGCTTGAAAAAAATGTGCGCATAGATACTATAGGTATGCAGTTCCATGTGTTTAAATCGCAGGAGGACGAACTGAATGCAAACGATTCGATGTACAATCCCAAGCAGCTTTTCGATGTACTCGACTGCTACGGAAGATTTAACAAGCCGATTCAGATTACGGAAATCACAATCCCGGCATACTCGGCTTCTGCCGAAGACGAAGAAATTCAGGCGGATTTGATTGAACAGCTGTACGGCGTATGGTTCAGCCACAAAGCCGTGGAAGCCATTATATACTGGAATATGGTTGACGGATATGCGGCATTCGCCGAGCCGGGCGACATGAGCGGCGGCGAGAACTCATATTACGGCGGTCTTTTGAGATTCGACATGAGCAAAAAGCCTGCGTACGACAGAATACACGATTTGTTCTCAAAACGCTGGATAACGGAAGCGGAAACCGAAACAGGCAAAGACGGCACGGCAAAATTCAAAGGATTTTACGGTGATTACGAGCTTGAAATAAACGGCAAAAAATATGATATTTCAACCTCGGCGAAAAAAGACAACGAATTTGAAATATTCATCTAAAACTTAATTTTCGGAAAGGAACAACTTTTTATGCATTTTAACGACAAAGAAGAAATAATTGCGCTGACGCCTCTTTGGAAAGGCGACCGCATGGACGACGGCAGACCGTATGTTCCGGACAAATATTTAAAGGCATTGCGCAGCCTAACGCTCGAAGAAGTCTGGAAACCCATATTTGTAAAAGGATATGAAAGCCAGTTTGAGGGCAGACTTCACACTCTCCACGACGACGGCAGAAAGCTCATAGGACGTGCCGTAACGGCGTCATACTGTCCGTACAGACCCGACCTTGACGCAGTGACAAAGGATATAGGCAGAAGCGAAAACAGAAGCGGTACATATAATCAATGGGTAATCGACAGCCTGCAAGAAGGCGACGTTGCGGTTATTGACATGTATGATAAAATATATAAGGGGACGTTTTTGGGCGGAAACCTGACAACTGCAATAAAAAATAAAACAAAAACGGGCGGAGGCGTAATCTGGGGCGGAATCCGAGATACAGAGCAAATGAAAAAGGTTGAGGGCGTACAGGTTTATTACAGAGGAATAGACCCTACCCCGATACGTGATTTCATCATGACGGGATTTAATACGACGGTGAGAATCGGCAATGCGGTATGTCTGCCGGGAGATATTGTTTTCGGTGCGGGCGGCGGAGTGCTGTTTATACCCTCACACCTCGTTGCGGAGGTGGTTGACGGAGCGGCGAAAACGCAGGTAAAGGATTTGTTCGGGTTTGAGATGATAACTCTGAACAAATTCACGACCGCACAGATTGACAAAAACACATGGTCTAAGGATATGCTCGATTTGCTGATGGATTTTATCGATACGGACGAGCGGGCAAAGGATTACCGGGGTCTTGACTGGTCGCACGAATATGATTTGGCGATAAACGGCGACCCGACCGATACGCAGTCTGCACTTTAGGGAGGAAATATGAAAAATTTGTACATTGCGTCATGCGACGAAAACGGAGGAATCTACAGATATGCCATGGACGGCGGTATATCCCCGATTGACAGAACGGAACTTAAAAATCCTATGTATATGACGGCATACGATAATAAAATGTATGTGCTTCTCCGTGAGGCATTTGCGGACGGCACGAGCGGAATGCTCAGCTTCGATATTGCGGCGGACGGAAGCCTTAAAAATCCGTCCGAAACCGTTTCGACAGAGGGCAAGGTCGCCTGCCATATTTACGCCGGCGCAAGCGGCGTTTATGCCGCAAACTACGTTTCGGGAAGCGTTATAAAATTCGGCGGCAAATGCGATGTCCACGAAGGACACGGAATAAATCCGAACAGGCAGGAAAAGGCGCATACGCATTTCGTATGCCCTACTCCCGACGGCAAATATATCTGTGTGACGGATTTGGGGCTTGATGCCGTATTTTTCTACGATACCGATTTGAACATAGTTTCAAAAGCCAAGGTGCCGGACGGCTGCGGTGCAAGGCATCTCATTTTTTCCGCTGACGGAAAGTATATGTATTGTGCGAACGAGCTTATATCTTCTGTCAGTGTGTTTAAATATGCCGACGGAAAAGCAGAGCTTCTGCATACATACCCGGCGCTGCCCAAAGATTATACGGGCGAAAATACTGCGGCTGCGATACGTCTTTGCGGAAACAGGCTTTATGTATCGAACAGAGGTGCGGACAACGTTGCGGTATTTGAAGTTTCGGGAGAAAATCTCAAGCTGCTTAATTATATTAAGGTCGGGGCGCATCCGAGAGATATGGAGGTTTCGGACGGCATACTGATAAGCACGGACATGAACGATGATAAGGTGACGTTTTATAATGCGGAAACGGGCGAAAAGCTCGATTATGAAATCAGCGGCATAAAAAGTCCGCTGTGCGTTTTAATTAGATAGACATTTTTACCGCAGCTCCCAAAAATATTTACCAAAGCTGAAAATGTGTTAATTTTTTTGTGCAAAACGTAAAAAAAACAAATTTAATGATGTTGAGATTTTAATTTTTTTATGTTTTGCACAAAAAACTCAAAAATAAGTTGACTAAATGACAAATATATTATATAATATATAATATCTAATCGGAAAAATAGAACCGACACACAATGATTATCGGCTTGCCGCAGAGTTCTTTCGAGGCGGACGGCAGATTTTTGTTTAATACTGAGTTTTTAATATTACGGTGGGGGAGCGAGAATATGTATTCCAGAGAAATAGTTGTAAAAAATCAAGTGGGACTTCATGCAAGACCGGCTACTTTTTTTATACAGAAAGCAAATTGTTTCGAATCGGGAATTTGGATTGAAAAAGAAGAACGCAGAGTGAATGCAAAAAGCTTGCTTGGTGTGTTGTCTATGGGGATAACACAGGGAACATCAATTACCATAATGGCAAACGGGTCGGACGAGAAAGAAGCGGTCGACTGCCTTGTTGCGCTGATTAAATCCAATTTTTCGGAATAAATCTTAATACAGATATTGCAGACGTATTTTTTAAATGACGTCTGTATTTTTTTTGCAAAAAAAATTACGAAAAAGTTTCGTAAACAGAACTATTGACACTCAAAAAACACTGTGCTATAATAATGGCTGTTAAAATATTATAAAGCAAAAAGGAGCGACACATTATGGAAAATATTAAAGTTGATTTTTCCGCAAACATGGGAAAAATTAAACCTATGCACGCAGTCAACAACGGCCCCGTATACAAATTCACGCTCGACCAGCGTATAACGAATATCGACGCTTTTAAAGAGGCCGGTATTCCTTATGCCAGGACGCACGACGCCGCTTTCTATTCGGGTTACGGCGGCGAACATATAGTCGATGTACATATGATTTTTCCCGATTTCGACAAAGACCCTACAGACCCGTCGGCCTACGATTTCACTCTGACGGACGAATATCTCAGAGTAATGATTTATGCCGGTGTAAAGCCGTTTTACCGCCTCGGTTCAAAGATTGAACACTGGCCGAAAAAATACGGTACTCTGCCGCCGAAAGATTTCCACAAATGGGCGGTTATCTGCGAACACATAATACGCCACTACACAGAGGGCTGGGCAGACGGCTTCCGCTATGACATAGAATACTGGGAAATCTGGAACGAGGCGGACGGCTCGCCGGAAGAAGCGGATTATGTTGATAAAAAAACGTGGGGCGGAACAGTGAAGCAGTTCTTTGAATTTTACGATACTGCCGCACAGCATTTGAAAAAATGCTTCCCCGATAAGAAAATCGGCGGTCCGTCAATGGCATATCCTATTCATGAGTATAGCAAAAATTTCCTGACGTATCTGAAAGAGCATAACACTCCGCTTGATTTTTATTCATGGCATGTATATGTAAGCGACCCTCGTCAGGTGCTTGAGGTGGAAACGCAAACAAGAGAAATGCTTGATTCATTCGGATTTGAAAATGCCGAAAGTATTCTTGACGAATGGAATTATGTCAAGGGCTGGAACAATGATGAATGGCTTTATTCGCTCAGAACGGAAAAAAGCATTAAAGGAGCGGCATTCACAGCGGCAGTCATGTTTGAATCGCAGTACAGACCTCTTGATATGCTGATGTATTATGACGCACGCCCCTGCAGCATGAACGGGCTGTTTGCAACGGATTATGTATGCGACAGGCTCAAAGGCTACTATCCGTTCCGTATGTTCAACGAACTTGTGAAGCTCGGCGATTCGGTGAAAACCGAAAGCGACTGCGATAAGCTGTTCAGCTGTGCCGCAAAGAGCGAAAATGCGATGGCGTTTGTTGTTGCGTATTTCGACGATGATAACAACGCAGAAGAAAAAGAAGTTAAAATCAGCTTTGAAAATATCGGTGCCAAAAAGAGAAAGGTTTCTTATTTCCTGCTCGACGAAAACCATGACGAAGAGCTTGTAAGAGATGAAATCGTTACGGGCGAAAGCATTTCTTCATACATAAAAATGCCTTTGTATTCCGCATATCTTATAAAAATAGAAGAAATATAAATTTAAAGTGCTGTAGAAAAAATGAAGATACCCCCTTAGAGTAGACACATGAAATAACAAAAAATTTCAATCTACTTTAAGGGGGTATCTTCACTTGAGAATTTTTGAAAAATAGCGTTTTATATAGTCTGTATATTTTTCTAAAGTTCCTTTTTATTATTAAATTTCATTTTCCTGTTCAAGAATACGCAATTCCTTTACAACAAGTTCATATTGATTCTTTATATTGCCGAACAGTGCAATGTCATCAAACGTATCCTGTCCGTAAAGCTTTTCTTTCATCTTTGCTGCTGCTTCGGCAAGCTCCGAAAAAGACAGCTTCTCGCAAAGTCCGAAAAGAGCCGCCGCAGAATCGTATGCACCCTTGTAGTCGCTTGCGGCTATGCAGGTCTGAAGCTCGGCAAAGCTGCTGTCATGCAGAAATTTCAGTGTTTCTTCCGCAAGCATTTCGTTATCGGGATATTTGTCGTGCGCATTCTCATAGCTGCCGCCTGTTTTTTTATAAAATTCTTCGATAGTCAAATTGTTTTTCATACATAATCTCCCAAAATGTTGATATATATATTTTACTACATTTCTCTGCAAATATCAAGTGTTTTTTGAAAAAAACTCAAAATCGACTCAAAAAATCATGTTACATTTTTCGTGCTGTTTTTCCCAATCTCACTTTTTCGTTACAATTTTTAACGACAACATTTTCCCACATATGTACTTTATTTTTTAATTTCTTCTATTTTTGTAAATATTATATAATATATTGCAAAATATAGTCGAATGAAAATGCTTGAAAAATGCATTAAAAGATATTATAATTATATATGCGATACATAAGAAAAACGTATATTGCGCCGTTTGCCGCTTGTCCGGGGCAGACGACATAAAAATATAAAATTACGGGCGGGAAAGGAAATTTATCATGAACAAAAAGCTTATTGCTTCAAAAAATTTGAAAAAGGACGGTATCAGACTTGATTATTACATTGTCAGAGAGCGTTACATCGATATAACCAATAATGTTTCAATGGGAATTTACGGCGTTGAGGTGCAGGAAATCTCCGGTGACGAACAAAAGGTACAGAAAAGCAAATCGCGCACAATATGCGATATTACGTGCAACGAAAGCAGAATGAACGATTTTATAAAAATGCTTTGCGAAAACGAGGTTACGCCCTACAATCTTTACGATATCGTACTTGAAAAAGCCGACAGCGGATATTTTGACATTGTTTCCGCAAAAGCTGACAAAACTGCATAATTTTCTTAAACTGCGGCATACTGATACAAAAGAGGTGTTGGTATGAACAATACAAAACGGCTCGGCAAACAAACCGTTAAATTTGAAAATCCGCCGAGCATTATATCGGAATATTCGATTGCCGGAAAAAAGGAAAATGAAGGCAAGCTGAAAGGAATGTTCGACAAAACGATAGATGACGCCATGTACGGCGAGGATTCATGGGAAAAGGCGGAAAGCAAGCTTATGAAATCCGCACTGCACGGCGTTATTTCAAAATCCGAAATTGCCGAAAACGATATAAACTATATCTTTGCCGGCGATTTGCTTAATCAGTGCAGCGGCAGCCATTATGCCGTCCGGGGCTTCAATATCCCGTTTTTCGGACTCTACGGAGCGTGTTCGACAATGGCGGAAAGCCTGTCGCTCGCTTCCATGAGCATTGACGGAGGCTTCGCCGATTATGCGATAGCTTCGACGTCCAGCCATTTCTGTTCGGCAGAAAAGCAGTTTCGTTTTCCTCTGGAATACGGCGGACAGCGAACACCTACGGCACAATGGACGGTTACGGGAAGCGGAGCGGTTCTCCTTGGGAAACATGAAAAACCTCCTTATATAACTCATGTTACCACAGGAAAAATCGTTGATATGGGAATTAAGGACGCAAACAATATGGGTGCCGCCATGGCGCCTGCCGCTGCGGACGCAATAAAAACGCATTTCGAGGATACCGGATTTCGCCCGGAGGACTACGACCTTATCGCAACCGGCGATTTGGGATATGTCGGCAGCGAGCTGCTGAATATGCTGATGAAAGAAAACGGATTTAACATAGAAAATGTTCACAACGATTGCGGATGCATGATATTTTACGAAAAAGAACAGGACGTCCACAGCGGCGGAAGCGGATGCGGATGCAGCGCTGTTACGCTTTGTGCGAAAATTCTGAAAGAAATTCGCAGCGGAAAGCTCAGCAAAGTGCTGTTTATCGCTACGGGAGCACTCTTGAGCCAGGCTTCGCCTTTGCAGGGTGAAACAATCCCGTGTATTGCTCACTGCGTAAGGATAACCTCCGGGGAGGTGTGCTGAATGAACTATGTATGGGCATTTGTTGTCGGAGGGTTTATCTGCGTTGTCGGTCAGCTTCTGATTGATTATACAAAGCTTACTCCTGCGAGAATACTTGTATGCTTCGTATCTCTAGGAGCTATTCTGACGCTGTTCGGCGTATACGAACCGCTGATAAGGTTCGCCGGAGCAGGTGCAAGCGTACCGCTGACAGGCTTCGGATATACGCTTGCCACAGGCGTCATGGACGAAATAGACAAATCCGGATTTATAGGAATTTTCACCGGCGGATTTTCCAAAGCTGCCGGCGGAATTACGGCGGCAATACTGTTCGGATATATTTTTTCCGTTATATTCAAGCCGAAAGCGAAAAAATAAAATATTTCAAGAGGGTTCGGAAACTTTATAGAGAAGACTTGATGCGGCGGCACATCAGACCACACTTGATTATCCGGGAGGTATAAACGATGTAAAACGGACGTATATAAGTCCTGCCGCCGATCTATGTGCATGTGGAATGAAAACAGGCAAACATATTCTTTTCGGAGAAGATTTTATATTGAATTCCAAAGGCAAAGCATTATAAGCCATGTGATTATGTAATCACTATGGTTGACAAAATCAAAAATGCAAGCCATATATGCGAATGCATCGGTGTTTGGTGTGAAATAATCATTTTAGACTCTCCCGATTGATTATTTTTCGGGCAGTCTCATATTTTTTTAACTTTTTAATATTTTTTAGTTTTTTGTATTGACATATTCCTAAATTTGTGGTAAAATATATAGGTCGTATACATTAGGTATTGCCTATATGACATGTATTTCATTATTTAATATGGACAGGTATCGAAGAGGTCATAACGGCCCTGACTCGAAATCTCGTTACAATCTCTAAAATTTAATATGGACAGGTATCGAAGTGGTCATAACGGCCCTGACTCGAAATCAGGTAGTCGCGCAAGCGGCTCGTGGGTTCGAATCCCACCCTGTCCGCCACAAGCCTTGAAAGTACAACGCTTTCAAGGCTTTTTACTTTTTATTTTTGGTGCCCATAATTTTTTCTTT
>CAKVOK010000074.1 GCA_934792465.1 uncultured Clostridia bacterium
AATTTTTTCGTTATGGTTTCAAAAGCTGTTAAAAATTTACAATGATTCAAAAATGGCAATTGTTCAGTAGACATTATATAAGTAGCGAGCAATTGGAACAAAACTACGACCGATATAAAAATACACCACATAAACAATTTCGTGATGACTACGTGGATCCGGGAATGGATAATACATTACAAAGAGCAGGAGTATTGAATCAAAAAGGTATTAAAACCGTTACAGATATATATACCGGTAGACAAATTCCTACTAATACAAAATTAGAAAATGGAAAAAATAATCCTAATGCAGCTCAGAGAGAACATGTTAAATCATCATCAAAGTTATATGAAAACACATCTCTACAAATGGCAAATTGTAATGAAGAATTAGCTGATATAATAAATAATCCCGAAAACCTCCAGGGATATACAACAGCAAAAAGAAATAATAGAAAAAACAGCAAGTCACCAGACGAAATGGATGTGCGTGATAAAACAAAGCACTGGGAAAAAGCCAACGAAAGGGCAGAAAACTATATTGGGCAAAAAGAGAAAGAAGGAGAAAAAAAATTAAGAAAACAAGGAATGAAATCTCAAAAAGAAGAATTTCACAAAATTAGCAAACATACTTTTAGAGCAGCATTTATGCGTATGTTGTCTGCATTACTTAAAGAGGTAATCAGTAAACTTGTTATTTGGCTTAAGTCTGCAGAGAAAAATTTGAAATCCCTAATTGAAAGTGTTAAAAGTGCCATTAAATCATTTGTCGGAAAACTTAAAAGTTTGTTTGTTGATGCTGTAGACTCTGTATGTACAACCATTGCAACATCAATCATCGGCCCGGTTGTCGGAATAATAAAGAAAACTATTATCCTACTTAAGCAAGGGTGGCAATCGATTAAAGAAGCCGTTCAGATTTTACGCAAACCCGAAAACAAAGGAAGACCTTTGAGCTATGTATTGCCGCAGGTAGGAATATGCGTCATTACAGGTCTTAGCGGAGTAGGAGCAATAGCACTTGGGAATTTTATCGAAGGTACACTTATGAGTATCCCATTTTTAGCTGTTACAATTCCGCTCTTAGGCAGTCCTGCAAGTTTAATCGGAACACTTATGGGGGCTATCGTATGTGGCATTATCGGAGCAATAGCAATTAATATTATAAATAAACATGTTGTTAAAAAACAAAAAGATGATAATTTGAATGCACAGATTGATAAAAAGAATGAAATATTGGAAATTCAAGACAGGCTGTTGGATGTTAAAACCGAAAAATTAAAGAATGTATCTAAGGAAGTAGCTAAAAATGTATCGGAACGCCACAAAGAAGCCGCAGAGCAATTACAAAACATTGCAGAAAGTGTATTAGATGATTCAATCGCAGAAAAACAAAATATAACCAATGATGAGTTGGACAGATTATTGCAAGAAATTTAAGAAGGGAATGTTTTTTATGAGATTTAGCACAGCTTTGACTTTTGTTAGCAGCGCAATTATCGTGGGAGCAGCAGCTTATGCTTTTTGCAAATATTATAAAATTGCAAATAAAAATGCCACTATAAGAGAAAAAAATAAAACTTGCCATAATGCCAGCAGCTCCAACACCGATTTTAATATTAATCAATCCGGCGAAACTTCAAATAGAGATGTTGTTTTGAACTTTGAAAAGACACAGCACGAAATAATCGGCTCTATTAAGGACAGGCATAGCATGGCAGCACAAGAAATGCGAGATACATTAAACGAAATAGTCAATGATGATTTAGAGTTTGAAAAAACAATAAACAAAGTAAATAATGAATTGGATGATTTAATGAAATAAGGAGGATACTCATGCCAAAAGAAAACACCGAAGAAATTGTAATTGAGCGTCAAAACTTTGATAATGCTATGAAGTCAATCGAAGATTATGCCCTTAAGGCTGACAACAAAACAGCATTGGCAAAAGTTCCGACCAGTGGCGGACTATTCAATAAAGGAGAGCATAAAGTTACAGGCAGGGAATTTAATGAGAGGCTTTCTCAAATTGAAAGTGGATTAATAGATTTGAAAGACTTTGATAGTAGGACACTGGACATTGTTATGGACATCTATAAAGCACTTGAGGCTTTGGACAAAGAACATATTTCGGGAATACTTATTGCAGCAAATACTGCAAAGCAGGCAAGTGATAAAGCAAATAAAACCGTTGACGCTATGAAAAAAACCGTAGATGTTCTTAGAAATTTTAACAAATCACTGAATGAGTTGAAGCATTTAATGGATATTGACGCTTTGTGGGAGGTAAGCAATTCTCAAGCAAATAAACTTGATGCACAGAAGCAAGAAATTGAGAATGTTCGCAAATTGCTAAACAATTTGCAAGATATAAGCGATAGACAAGCAAATAGACTTAAAGTTCAAAATAAAGAAATTGAAAACATCCGTGAATTGTTAAACATATTAAAAGAAGATCTTTACAAAAAAATATCTTCTCAGCAAGATTTTATCGAGCAAGAATTAAAAAAAAGTAAATCTGAAAGTCAAGAAAAGTTTGATACTTTCAATAAGATATTTAACGAAAAAAACAATACTCTATTTAATATGCAAAAAAAAGTTGCCGATACTTTAAATAATATCAAAAAAGTACAAAACGAAAAATTCAACTCAATCGATACATCATTTCAATCGGAAAAAAAGTTTTGCAGAAAACAGATAGTCAATTTGACTCAAAAAATCAAAATTTCATATATAGTTGCAGGAACTTCTGTTGCGATTACTATTATACATATTACATTAAATATTTTGGGGGTTATGTAAATGAAGGATAGTTCTTTTAAAAACAATTTCCTTAATTTGGCATCTAAATTTGATGCCGTTACAAATAGCTGTGGAAAAATCACCGAAGTAGCAAATCGTATTGCCGAAGATAAAGAACATGATGCTACTGTTTACTTAATACGAAAAATATCTGAAATCCAAAAATCAGACAACATACAAAAAGAAATAAAAAACATCTCATCAGCCCTAAAAGACAGTATGATGAGATTTTATGGCTACTGTTATATTATGTCAGAAAATGACAAAAACATCATGCAAGAGGACGGCAATAAAACCTTGCCCGAGCTGTTAGATGAACTTGATAATCTTATAGGACTTGAAACAGTAAAATCGAAAGTTAAGGACTTAATTGCATATCAAAAGGTTCAAAAATTACGAAATGAAAACGATCTTCATTCCGCAAAGAATACCATGCACTTAGCTTTTACCGGAAATCCCGGAACCGGCAAAACAACCGTGGCACGTATTGTAGGTCATATTTATAAACAATTAGGTTTGCTTTCAAGGGGTCATTTTATAGAGGTTTCAAGAACGGACTTGATAGCAGGATATCAAGGACAAACCGCTCTTAAAGTTAAAAAGGTTGTAGAAAATGCAATAGGTGGAGTTTTATTTATCGATGAAGCATATAGTATTACAGAAAATGATCATAGCGATTCATATGGTAGAGAATGCCTTACCGAATTAACAAAAGCATTAGAGGATTACAGGTCCGACCTTGTTGTTATCGTTGCCGGCTATACAGAACCGATGAAAAACTTCTTTAATTCCAATCCCGGTTTAAAATCCCGATTCAATACGTTTATTGAATTTCCTGATTACACTGCGGATGAACTGGAAAAAATGCTCGTTTCTATATGCGATGATAACGATTATATAATTGCTGAAGATATGCTTACTGACATTCATAATTTTTTTGAAGAATGTATATCTGAAAAGGGTGAAAATTTCCCAAATGGCAGATTTGTTAGAAATCTTTATGATGATTTGGTAATGAATCATGCAAAAAGAGTGGCCAATATAGAAAAACCCACAAAGAAAAGTCTTTCAATGATTATTAGAGAAGATTTCAATAAGGTATATGAAAAAACTAAGCTAAGCTAAACACAGGCACTTATTCTTACCGATAAGTGCCTGCAAAATAATCGGAGGTATGCACATGGAATATATAGGAGGGCGGCACGACCGAGTTCTTGCCGTCTACGACAGCCTGATAGAAGGCAACACGCTGAACGTGAAAGCCGCCGCAGAGCATTTCGGCGTAAGTACAAAAACCATAAAGCGTGACATAGACGACATACGAGGTTTTCTTGCCGAAAAAGAGGTGAGCGGCAAAGGCGGACAGGCGGAGCTGATATACGACCGCAGCGGCAACAGCTACAGGCTTGTCGGCAGTGAAAAGCTGACAGGCAAAGAGGTCTTTGCCGTATGCAAAGTATTACTCGAAAGCCGCCCATTCTGCAAAGAAGAATTTTTGCCAATCATCGACAAGCTAACGGACGGCAGCTCTTATGACAACGACTTATCGCACGTCCGTGACATGGTGGCAAACGAAAAATATCATTATTCCGAACCGAGTCACGGCAAGAAAATAATCGATGCGGTATGGGAGCTTTCGTATGCCGTTCACAAGCACAAACAGCTGCGCATAAAATACGAACGTCTGACAGAACCAAAGAGCCGTGAAAGGATTGTAAACCCCGTGGGAATACTTTTTTCCGACTACTATTTTTATCTTGCGGCGTTTATACCCGAAAAGAACACAAAAAATCCTACGATATACCGCATAGACAGATTAGAGGAATACGAAATACTGAAATCGGGGTTTGCCGTCCCGTATGCAAGCAGATTCGAAGAGGGCGAGTTCAGAAAACGCATACAGTTTATGTACGGCGGCGAGCTTCTCCGTCTGGAATTTAATTATTTCGGCGAGTCGCCCGAAGCTATCCTCGACAGATTCCCCACTGCGGAAATAATCGAGCAAACAGACGGGATAACAAAATTTCGTGCGGAAGTCTTCGGCAGAGGGATAAAACCCTGGCTGCTGTCCCAGGCGGATAAAATTGAGCTTCTTTCTCCTTCAGACCTGCGATGTGAAATGCAAGAGCTCATAGAAAAAATGTACAATATGTACAAATAATTATGCCTACTGAAGCAATCAAATAATTTTTTTATAAAAATTCCGAAACTTTTTCAAGAAGGACAATATACGTCCCTCTTCAGATGTATAATAAAGACATCAAAAGAAGGAGGAATTATTTATGAGAAAACTTACAAAATGGCTTTTAATGCATGCCGATACGGCATGTCAGTTCACTTTTCTGTTTGTGTTTATACTTGTTGCAAGAGTATACACACTGCAGATTGCGATTTTGGGAGGCGTACTTCTTGTGCTGATGATGTTATATCCGCAAAAGTATAAGGAAGTAAAAGCAAAACTGTTCGCAAATTTGTAAAATGATGAAGATAACAAAATTTTGACATCTTTACAAATCGACACACCGAATTTTTAACAAAAGAAGGAGAATTTTAAAATGAATGTAAAAAAAATCATCGCAGGTCTTTTAATCACGCTGTTACTTCCTTTTAATGCGTTTTGTGCCCAAAACGTTAAATGCGGCGAGGCGCTCAACAGCAATATCGTAGCTTATATCAACAACTATTCAATCCCGTCATATTCCGTAAACGGCACTACGGTCATTGTTGCCGAGGATCTCAAAAACTACGGTTTTGATATTCAATGGGACGAAGCTACAAGAACCATAGGCATTACGCGCTCACCCTGGAACACCATTGTCGGCATGAAGTTCTACGAAAACATAGAACCGTCCGGCAGCAAATTCTGTGACTTATACAGAAGCGATGTAGCGGTTTACGTCGGAAACACAAGGCTTACGTCATACAGTATGAACGGATATACAATGATTCCCATTGAAGAATTAACAATGTTCGGTCAGGTATGCTGGGTAGAAGAATTAAGAGCAATCAAGCTATGGATAGACGGAATGAACGTCAGCAATTATCTTGTGAAGCCGTCACCGTATCCCACAACTGTTTTGTATGCAAAGAACGGTTCTACAATACGGGTTTATCAAGGGAAAGAAAATGAGTATTTAAGTTTGGGATATTACAGAACCCAAGCGGAAGCGCACAGTGCCGGTATGGCGGACAAAAACAAAAGCAGTATCGGCAAATTCAAAATAGGTGATAAGGTTCAGAAAACATATCTTGTTTTTGAAAAATACGGCACGGTTATAGATATAGACAGGGCTTCCGGAAAAGTAAAAGTAAGCTGGAGCAAGGCGATTGATTCAAAAGGGAAAACACAAACCGGTCTCGGCGGAATACTCTACGGTGTAGGAAGCGACACATGGGAAGATGCGGCGACCTTGATATTGCGTTAAGACGGCGGAGGCGATACGTTTATGTACGAAAATGCAGGAATCCCCGTGTATCTTGTATTGGGATTTGAAGGCGACGGAAAAACCGCTTATATAAAAAACCTTTTGAACCGTGACAAAACAGGAACGCATCTTATCGTATTTGAAGACGGTGCGGAAAAATACCCACATAAAAACGGCATTTCGGAAGATACAAAAACCGTGTTTTTTTACGAAAAAAATATATACCCTGCGCTGTTTGATGACATAGCAAAATCCAAGCTTTACGGTTATACAGATACAGCCGGGCGTCCCGACAGAGTTATAATAGAATACAACGGCATGTGGAATCTTGACGATTTATGGCAAGTGTCCATGCCGCACAACTGGGAATATTTAAACGTGGCAACCGTAGTTGACGCAGAAAAATTTGAAATGTATCTCAAGGATATGTATGCCTCGCTTGCAGACAAATTTTCAGCATCACACTTAATTGTATTTAACCGCTGCAACGAAAACACCGATATGAAAATGTACATGGAAACGGCGCACGGCATAAATCCGGATGCACAGATTATATTCCAAGGTGCGGAAAACAAAAATTTGCCGTATATTCCTTATGACATTAACGAATCGGAAATCACAATCGAGGACACGGGCTTTAGTACATTTTATGCCGATGCTATGAAAAATCCCGGCAAATACGACGGAAAAACCATTAACCTCAGGGGATTTATACAGCCGGTAAAAAAATATTATCCAAATACCGAGCATTGCAAAAGCAACGAGTGTTTATTCGGCAGATATGTAACCCGGTTTGGTATGTTTCATTTTGAGTTCTTGAATTTTTTTGCCGAATACAACGGTACGGTAAGCAATTCGGAGCTTTATAAAATGCAAATGTACAAAATAACCGCAAAAATAAAGAGCGAAAAAGAAAAATGCAAGCTGTATATCTCGAAGATAGAATCTACGGAGCAGTTAAGGCATCGTGTTGTATACTCCGAATCATAGTTATGGTATTATTAACAAATATGAGAGGTGGTGAAAAAGATGAAAATGCATCAATATGAAGTAAAAATCTCAGTAGACGGAAAGCCTACGGGCGGTTCACGCCTTATTGAAGCACCTGACCCCGCCATGGCAAAAAGAATAGCAATAGCAACGGAATCCGGAAAAGCCGGATATGCAGGTAAAAAAATAACGGCCGGTGGCTGGAAAAAACTCTAATAATTGCACCAATCGGAGATTGAGGACAAATGTCACAATCTCCGATTGCTTTAATTAATTTTCTCATCTATTGACAAATTCATCAATACATGGTAAAATAATTCAAACAGACAGAAAACGGAGTGTTATATATGTATCTTTTAGCCGTAATATATCTTGCCTTTATAAGCCTTGGACTGCCCGACTCGCTGCTTGGTTCGGCATGGTCAACAATGCAGAACCGAGCAGCGAGCGCATATGTGGGTTCGACGTTCATGCCGCCGGTATTCGGCCTGTTGGCAAACTACGTTTCAATAAAGCTGCTTCCTCTGTATTTGCTTATATTCGTAATTCTTATGATATGTATGACAGAAAAAGTATTTAGAAAAGAGGGAGTAAAAGAAGCAAGAAAACATTAGTATGTTTCTTATCTTTACACTCCCACATTCTCTAACAGTGCCGGCTTCTCCTACGTATCTCATAGGCATATGTATGTGCCTTACACAGGTGAACCTTTATTTTTTATTATTGATATATAAATTCCGGATTGAAATTTGCGTCGTTAAATCCCAGTATACATACGAACACGGAACTAAGCAGCAAAAGTCCGAGTGCGAAAATCTTCGGCATTGAAAATGCCTTTGCAAGCCTCACAAATAAACACCACAGCATTACAATATTCGCAATCGGCACAATCAGCCAAAGAAGCATCCAGCCGCTGTAGCCCAATTCTTTAAACAAGATATACATATTGTATATCGGAATTATGCCTTCCCAGCCCTCATGTCCCATTTTCGTAAACATGAACCACATTCCGACCATTGATATAACAGTAGAAATTAAAGCTGCCATTGCTTTCCCACTCCTTCGGATTTTTATAAACTATTGTTGTCAGGCATTGTATAGCCTGCTTTTTTCAGAACACTTTCCGCTTTTGAATTGTCTTCCGTCTTAATAACAACAACCGCTCTGTTCTTCTCTACCCTCACGGCAAAGGCATACAGATACTCAACGGGGATATTTTCTTCTTTCAAAATATTTATAATATTGCAGAGCGAGCCTACTTCATCGCCCATGCCGACAGCGAGAACATTCGTTGTTTTAACGGCAAATCCCGCTTTTTCAATTACCTGTTTCGCTTCCTCCGTTTTGTCTACAATGAATCTCAATATTCCGAAATTCGTTGTATCGGCAATATGCACGGCATAAATATTTATTCCGTTATCTCTGAGTACGTTAAGCACGTCTGCAAGACGTCCGTTTTTATTTTCCACAAAAACCGATATTTGTTTAAACATAATTATAATCATTCCTTTCCGTGCCAAAGCACAAAACTCTCTTAAAACATAGTTCTCTTGTCTATTACTCTCTTTGCCTTACCCTCGCTTCTCGGCAGGCTTCTCGGCTCAACAAGCTTTACTGCCGCATCGATACCGAGAACGGAAGCAATCTTCGATTTTAACATTCTTTCGAGTTTCTCTATTTCTTTAACTTCGTCGGAGAATATCTTTTCGTTTACCTCAATATGAATTTCCATTATATCGAGGTTATTTACACGGTCTACATAAATCATGTAATGCGGTTCAACACTGCCGCATTCAAGCAGAACGGACTCTATCTGCGACGGGAATACGTTTACGCCTCTTATGATAAGCATATCGTCGCTTCTTCCCGTTACCTTTTCCATTCGCGGCATAATTCTTCCGCATTCGCATCTTTCATTATGCAATATTGTCAAATCCTTTGTTCTGTATCTTATGAGCGGCATCGCCTGCTTTGTAACACAGGTGAAAACAAGTTCTCCCTTTTCTCCGTAAGGCAAAACTTCGCCCGTTTCCGGATTTATTACTTCCGGAATGAAATTATCCGCCTGAATATGGAGCATTTTTTGCTTGTCGCAGTTCATCGCAACGCCCGGACCTGCCGTTTCACTGAGTCCGTATATATCATATGCTTTTATACCGAGTTTTTCTTCTATTTCGTTGCGCATTTCCTCGCTCCAAGGTTCTGCGCCGAATATACCGATACGCAGATTCAAATCGTCTTTTGTAAGTCCTGCGTCCTTAAGCGAATCTGCGATATACAATGCATATGACGGAGTACAGCAGATTACCGTAGTTTTGAAATCGTGCAGCAGACGTATCTGACGTGCTGTGTTTCCCGTAGAGGCCGGAACAACCGTAGCACCGATTTTTTCAACACCGCTGTGAAGTCCGAAACCGCCCGTGAAAAGTCCGTATCCGTATGATACATGAACAATATCGTTTTTCGTTACGCCTATGCTCATAAGTCCTCTTGCAACGCAGTCCGACCACATTTCAAGATCCTCTTTTGTATAGCCGACTATTGTCTGTTTGCCGGTTGTACCGCTTGATGCGTGTATTCTTACAATATCGCTCATAGGCAGTGCGAACGTTCCGAACGGGTAGTTGTCACGCAAATCCGTCTTATATGTAAACGGCAGTTTATATAAATCATCAACGGACTTTATGTCGTCCGGAGTAACGCCGGCAGCGTCCATTTTTGCCCTGTAGTATGGTGTATTCTCGTACATTCTCCTCACTGTTTCAACAAGTCTTTTGCTTTGAATGTCATGAAGTTCTTCAGCACTCATGCATTCGGTTTTTTCGTCCCAGTACATTGGTTATTACCCCTTTTCTCATTTTATCAGCAAATGCCTTATATTCTTCACATAAAAGGTATAGACAAAGCTTAATATTATATCGTATATTACAAATGCGGCGTTTGCCGCAATTATTACAAGCGCCAAATTAAATTTAAATTTTCCGACAAGATTAATAATCAGAAAATACAGCAGTGCAAAGCATATATTAAATCCGACAAGCTTTATCACCCATTGCAGAACGCCGCTGTGTCGTTCCGCCTCCGCTTTAAGTATCGGATATATGCCGAAAACGCATACAAACGAAAGCATTATCCGCCTGTCAATCGGCAGTATCAGTGCCAGCAAACCTATAACGAAATATGACATAATCGCATATTTCATATCCGTTTCCGCACGGACTATCATAATCATTGCAGACAACAGCGCATACAGCGCAAGTGTGCCGGTTTTCACATAAGTACCGATTATCATAAGAACTGCGGCAACAGCACATATCACCGCAGAAAGTGTGAGCTTATGAGTTTTCATTTTTACCATCCAGTCTTTCGTGTGAATTTTCAACGGTTTCCAAAATCAGCGATTCATCAAAAATTTCCGTTTCCGCTTTTGAAATATATATCAGATATTCTATATTTCCCTCCGGCCCTTTTATCGGAGAAAATGAAAGTTTCTGCGGATAGAGTCCCTGTTCAAGCGTAAAATCATATATTGATTTTATGACTTCGATATGCACGTTTTTATCACGTACAACACCTTTTTTGCCGACTTTTTCCCTGCCTGCTTCAAACTGCGGTTTGATAAGACACATTATATGCCCGCTATCCTTTAAAAATTCCTTTATTACAGGAATAAGCAGTTTAAGAGATATAAACGAAGCGTCAACGGAAATAAAGTCCAGCTTATCGGTTATCTGCTCATCCGTCAGATACCTTGCGTTCGTGCGTTCCAGATTCACCACACGTTCGTCGCAGCGCAGCTTCCATGCGAGCTGCCCGTATCCCACGTCAACGCTGTAGACTTTTTTTGCGCCGTTCATCAGCATGCAATCAGTGAAACCTCCCGTAGATGCTCCTACATCCATGCATATGAAATCCGTCAATACTATATCAAATTCTTTTATCGCTTTTTCAAGCTTATACCCTCCCCGGCTGACATACGGCATCTTTTTGCCCCTGAGTTCGACGTTTGCGTCCTCCGGAACGGGCATACCGGCTTTATCCGCCTTTTGATTATTTATATATACGCTGCCCTCCATGATATACGCTTTTGCGATTTCCCGTGAGGGTGCAAGTCCGTTTTCCGTAAGGTATACGTCCAATCTTGTTTTTTTCATATATTTACCATTCCTTTTCATGGTTCAAGGCACAAAACCAAGTTTGAAAGAAAATTGTTCAGAGTGCCGCTTTGCAGTGAGCGGTGCTGTACCTTTTGTACCGCCCCGAACAAAAAGCGGTGCTATGGGCA
>CAKVOK010000075.1 GCA_934792465.1 uncultured Clostridia bacterium
TGCTGTTTTTAGGTGTGAAACCGAAGGTTTCACACAAATGGTTTCGCAAAACCATTTGTTCAGTAGACATTATTTAAGTTATTAAATATAATGAGAGGATTTTGCTTTGTATGCAAATTCCTCCTGATTGCGGTATAATATCAGACTTAATTATTCTTGTCAATTTAACTGTATTAAAAAATGAGGACTTTTGCAATTTGCAATCGTCCTCATTTTTTATGTTGTTATTTTGCTGAAGCTCAGTGTTTATTCTGCGTTTTCTTCCTGTTCTTCTTCCGTTTCGTTTTCTTCACCTTGTGCCGTTTCTACGGCGTCCCCCGATTCGGATTCTTCCGTTTCCTCGGTTTCTTCCGTTATCTCTGCCTCTTCCTCCGGTTTTTCCGGCGGCTGTGCCGGTGTTTCCTTGTCGGAATCTTCTTCGGCGGGAGCTTCTTTTTCGGGTTCGTCTTCCGTTGCTTCAACTTTCGGGAGTATTTCTTCCGTAGTCTCCGACGCTTCGTTCTTTCCGTCTAAAAGCTCTTCAAGAGAATTTTTTGGCGTTTCGTCCAGCGTGAGCGACGAATCCGACATAAAGTCTGCCATAGCGCTGTTCACGGACATTTCCCCTGCCTGCAGCTTGTTGATTTCATCAAGTAAGTTTATATTACTCGGATATCGAACAACATATATGAAATTATATTCGAATTTTTCTCTGCGATTTATGATAATCATATCGCCTGCTTCAATATCCTCAAACTTAGCTGCTTTTGGAGTCGGCTTATCATCTTTCAAATTGTACAGTAAAATCGGCTTGGTTGCATACGGGTTTACGTCCATCTTTATTTGTATCGGTTTACCATACTCAGATGTCGTTATATAGCATCTTTCATCATTATGGTTTACATTTGTTGCAACACCTACGGCAAAATAATAGAATGTGTTCTCATCAAGATCGCGTGCAGAACCGTAACGCTTGCCGTTAGACGAATATGCAAGAGCTTTAAGATTCTTAATAGGGCTTTCTCCCTCTGCCTCGACATCATAAAGCAACTCGGTATACGCCATACTGCCGCTTGTTGAAACACCGTAGCGTATAACATCGCCCTTATCAACTTTCCTGCGTACATATTTTCCGCTTGTATCCTTCAGCTTTTCCAAATCGCTGTCAACAACATATGATTTGTCCACAGAATCCAGGCTGTTTGTTGTGTATTCTTTGGTTGACGTACTGCTGGCGGTATGCGCCTTAACCTTATACGAACTTTCCGTTCTCGGGGAAATATTGTTCACAATAATGTTTTCCGAACGGAAATTCGGCTGAGCATCCAAATTCTGATTATATACAACATAAACTCTGCGTTCATTCTCGCCGTTTTTGTTCTTTACAAAGAACGGTTCTATATTATATTCAAGACCTTTTAAAAGCAAACTGCCTTTTGCGCTTGTCGTACCTATTTTGTAGTTTGATGCGCTTACGTCACCCCAACGGTTATTCGGCACAAACACAATATATGAGGTTCCCGTCATTTTAACGTCAAACTTATCGCCCATCGTACATACCGTTGTTCTGCTGCAGACCAGGCTCGTTCCCGTAAACCGGTTTTCCGCATCAATCTTGACAAGCTCCATATCAGATATTGCCGAACCCGACTCAACATAGCGTATCGGCTGATTCGTTTCCGCATTTTTCAGCAGATATGACGGCTTGCCCTCATTAATCTCAGCCGCATTTTTCACCAATTCGTTATATATCGCCGTATAATTTCTCAATCTTGTACCGTTCACTTTGGCATTTTTGTCTACCTTAAGCTCTACTATGCTGCCGCCCTGATTAAGTATTTTCAGCGTCAGATTCGGCTCTGTATCATTAGAACCGTCGACAGCCTTTATAAGGTATCCGAAATTATATGACGTTTCTGCCTTTTCCGCCCAAAGAATCTTTTTCTTTTCACGGTCAAGATAGTATGTAATCCTATCGCCCGTTTCAAGTCCTTCAAGCTTCGGCTTTACATAATCAATGAAATAATCGGAAAATTCATATTCCGTATCACCCGAACTGAATCTGTAGCTGTCTTCATTAATTCCCGTCAGCGTACCGGATTTCACGGCATTACTCTTGTTATAAATATATATGTTTAAATATGTGCCGTCTTTTGATTTTGCTACTTTCAGCGCACTGTTTACGGAAATCGACTGGAATGTCGGGTCGGTGCTGCTTGAAGTTGAGCTTTCCATAGTTATATCCAGCTCCACGTTGCTTTCCTTGCTGTCGTCTACATAAAGTCTTATCGGGTTTCCGTCAGCGTCTTTTCTGAATTTATCCTCAACATATTTCGGTGTAGAACCGTTTACTTTGCCTACAACATACGTTTCATACGACTCGACTCTAACAAACACAAGCTCCCCGCTTCTGTATGCAAGCGTAATACTTCCCTCTTCCGGAAGCAAATCTTCAAATTCAAGTTCGGCGGAAGTATTTTCTTCCTCGCTCGGTGCTGCAGTCGCTCCCGGTGTTGCGCTTGTTTCCGGTGTTGCGCTTGTTTCCGGTGTTGCGCTCGTTTCAGGTGTTGCGCTCGTTTCAGGTGTCGCACTCGTTTCCGGCGTCGCACTCGTTTCGGGCGTTGCGCTCGGTGTCGGTGTTGCCGCCGCTTTTCCGCGCATCAATCTCTCATTATATACACTGTCAATTTTTTCCAAATCATCCGGAATTTTTACAAATCTTTCTTTTTCCTTTTCGTCCTCATAATATATGCGTTTATCCGTATTTTTTGCATTTTCTCTCGCCGTTTTATCATACAAAATATTTGAAGAGGTCAACGTATATATTTCCATATCGTCATAATCTTTCACCGACGTTGAAACAAATGCATTTGATGCAGACGGCAAATAATTGTATGTAACAACAACATGATGACCGAGCATTCCGACATAATTCGCATCGCTGCCGGATTTAAATATTACGTACTGTTCGTCACCGTCTATCCTTGAATCAACTTTAAGCACAAACTGACTTTCACTGAGCGAGGTAAGCGGTGAACCGTGAATTATAATATCATCGTCGATAACCTGGCGGTATCTTTTGTCATTGCTTCTGTATACTCCGGCAACTATTGTTCCGGTTACCTGCTTGTTGTAAACGTTTTGTCCGTTGTCGCTGACGGTACCGCCACCGCCACCGCCGCCACCGCTGCTGCTTTTATTATTTATCGGTGTTATGTATGCACCGGAATTTATCCCGAGATTTCTCGTCAAATCCTTGGAATTGTATATAAGCTGCGCAACCTGTGCACGGTTTATGTTTTCGCCTTGTTTACATGAAACAAGCTGTGTTATGGACAAATCCGTGCCCACAATCATATATCCGTTCGGCCAGAGCTCAACACCGCTTTGCTGTGCTTTGAACTTTGCCTCTTCCTCTCTGCCGAGATAGCAGACAATCATTTTTACCGCTTCTTCAAGCTTAACGGTATCGTCCGGTCTGAACGTTCCGTCACCGTAGCCGTTTACGATTTTATTTGCGGTAACGGTTTTTATAAACTGTGCCGCCCAGTGATTCGAGGAATCGACATCCGTAAATCCTGTTTTTTCGCCATCTGCATATGTAATATTATCCCAGCCGGCAAGCACTACCAGCATCTTTACAAATTCCGCACGAGAAACCGCATTATCCGGTTTGAACGTTCCGTCCTCATAACCGTTGATAACCTTCATCTTCGCAAGTCCCGTTATCGCCGCCGCATTGATTGAATTTTCATCAACATCGGGGAATTTAACCTCTGCCTCGGGTTCTGCCGACGGTGCCGGCGTTGTTCCGGGCGTTGCCGTGGGAGATGCCGAGGCTGCGGCAGTTGCCGTAGCTTTTGCGGAAGCTGTGGCCTTCGCCGTTGCAGTGGCAGAAGCCTTTGCCGAAGCAGTCGCCGTGGCTTTTGCGGAAGCCGCCGGCGTTGCCGTAGCTGTCGCTGTTGCTTTCGGTGCGGGAGAAGCGTCCGCAGCCGAAACAGACATATTACCTCCGGCAAGCATTGCCGAAAGAAGTATATATGTAAGTACTTTTTTTAACATCTTTTTACCTCCGTTTTAATTTTAAAAAATAGTGAAAACACCTTAAATTTATTTTTAAGACCGCCATGCGGCCGTAAAAAGCAAAAATATATAATTATCATACAGATTCATGTATCTGATAACCATTACGGGCAGAAATATCCGCCCCTGCAGGGTGTAGATCTGCTAAATTTTGCACTGCCGTGCAAAGCTAAATTATCTTGTTTCACTCGATAGCTAAATTGTTCCTTACGAAACAGCTAAATTAAATTCGCCGTGCGAATTTAGCTTTTGACAACCCTTCCACCACTGACGTGGTCCCCCTCCCCTTACACAGGGGAGGCGTTAGTTTGTGCCGCTGAATAAGGCTTGTGCAACCATTGCTCGCAAGGGCATTTTTACGACGCCGTCAATAATGCAGTCACGCGTTAGTGTGATTAGGGCGTCAGCCGCCTGCATATATTCTTTCAAGACCGCCTTGCGGTCGCAGAAAGCAATAGACATAACCTTATAAGGAAAGCTTCGCTTTCCGTTTTTTAATTGTACATGTCTATTATACCATATACTGCGAAAAAAATCAATACCTTCTTATCGGTTAATTTACATAAATTTGTATCTATTTCTTATTAAAAATGCCTAAGGAACCGCAGCACAACAGCCGCAGTTCCTCAGACCGTCAAAATCAAAATTATTTTTCCTTTTCCGCTGCGGAATTTTCTCTCGGCGTGAAGTATGCGCATTTGCCGTCGAAATATTTAAAATCCGAAGCGGTTGCCATGGTACATTTCCCGTCTTTTTGATGCGTGCAGCGGCTTGTACAGTTAATATTAATCACAATATCCTCCTAAGAAAAGCGTATGTTAATATTTTTGTACAAACGCACATTTTTTATTCATCAAAAAAGCTCTTTTGTATATACTCCCTTGTCTATGAGTTCTTTAAACGATTCTACGACCGTGTCCTTATCTTCCTTATACGTAACGCCGAACCATTTGTCGTGCGTTTCAAGCACCCGGACCGTCGCTTTGCCCTCTTTCAGGAGCTTATCTATAATAATCGGGAGCAGATATTCCGTCTTAATATCATCCGGCTTAAGATTCGTCAAAAATTCCTTAAACCCATCCTCCAGATAATCTATAAATTCCGGAGTGAGTCCCCACATATTCATGGAAACGTGCGAATCCGCATTTATCGGGATAAGCTTATCGCCGTCCGCCACGGCAGCTCCGCCGTTTGATTTCACTATATTATGCGTTTCGTCAACGCCCACAAGCATATTATTTTCGTCAACTCTGCAAACACCTCTCGTAACGCCGCCGTTATCCGAAAGCGTATTTTTCAAAATAAATCCTGCCATGCAGAAGTCAAACGGATTTTTTTTCGGTGTTTTTAAGAAGTCATGCAAGAGCTTAAACGCTTCTTTGCCGTAATAATCATCCGCATTTATAACCGCAAACGGTTCGTTCACAAGACCTTTCACGGCGAGAATCGCCTGCCCCGTTCCCCAAGGTTTTGTTCTGTTTCCTCTCGAAAAGCCTTCCGGCAAATCGTCCAGCTCCTGGTATGCGTATTCCACATGACACAGCTTCTCTATGCGTTTCCCGATTATTTCTCTGAAATCCTCGTCCAAATCATGGCGTATTATGAAAACGATTTTATTAAAACCGGCTTCAAGCGCATCGTGAATCGAATAATCCATTATAATCTGCCCCATAGGACCTACGGGTTCAAGCTGCTTTATACCTCCGCCGAAACGTGAACCTATTCCTGCCGCCATTATTACAAGTGTACTGTCCATATGACCCCTCCGTTGATTTTCTATATTTACCGGCTGCGCAAATACCCGTCACACAGCCGAAATCACGTATACAGTATACCACATTTACCTCTTCTTGTCAAGCATGGCTGTCAGATAATTTCTCCGTTAATCGAAACCGTTGACACATTGAACGGAATATTCTTTCCGCTTGCGTTAATCGCCGTTTTTGCCGCCGCTTCAATGCCGCCGCAGCACGGAACCTCCATGCGCAGCACGGTTATACTCAAAATATTGTTATTTTTTATTATCTCTGCAAGCTTCTCGCTGTAGTCCGTATCATCGAGTTTCGGACAGCCGATAAGCGTAATTTTTCCGTCTATAAAATCATTGTGAATATTCCCGTATGCATATGCGCAGCAATCGGCAGATATGAGCAAATGCGCATTGTCCAGATATTGCGCCGACGGATTCACAAGCTTAATCTGCACCGGCCACTGACCAAGACGGCTTTCGGCGTGTACGCACTCTTTTTTCTCGTGCGAAATTTTCTTTGCATGAGTGCTCGGGCAGTTGCAAGCCGACGCTTTTTTCGCCTTATTTTTCAATACGGCAGCCTCATCATATGCCGCCGCTTCTCTTGTCGTAAAGGAAATCGCTCCCGTGGGACAGGCAGGCAGACAATCACCCAGACCGTCGCAGTAATCGTCGCGCATGAGCTTCGCCTTGCCGTTTACAAGGCCTATCGCGCCTTCGTGGCACGCCGTAACGCAAAGTCCGCAGCCCGTACATTTTTCCTCATTAATCGTAATAATTTTTCTTATCATTTTTATTCCTCCCGAATTTTTTATTGACTTTATGATAAAATTATACTATAATAAATACAAAAAGTATGTTGTAAATCCAACAAGGGACTTTATAACTAAATTAAACTACACCCGCCTCTCTCGGCGGCGGCTTCCGCTTAATTTTTTCAGCGGCGGGATACAATCTCCCGCTGAAAACGTTGAATGACGGGGCTAATGCCCATTATTGAAAAATGCACAGACCGTATAAAGCACTATTTTTCTAAAGTCCTTTAATTTTGATGAAAGGAATGTCCGCCATCATGAAAAAATATGCCAACACTTTAAAAGACGTTGCGCTGTTCAAAAACATGAACGAAAATGATATACTTGATTTTTTCAAAAATATTCCGTATATAAAAAAGACTTACGAGAAAGACGAAACCGTGCTGCACAGCGGAGAGAAAACACGCAGCATCGGCATTGTTTTAAGCGGCACGGTTCACGTTGTATACAGTGATTTTTGGGGGAATTCAAATATCATTGCCGAAATCGGCGAAAAAGATATTTTTGCGGAAGCATACGCCGTCGCCGGCAGACCTCCCGATATTTCCGCTATTGCGGCCGCAGATTCCGAGATTGTCTTTGCGGATATTTTCAAAGCGCCGCCGGAAAGGCTCTACCCGATTTACGCAAATTTCACGCAAATTCTCGCTTCAAAAAATATCAGGCTGAACCAAAAGCTTCGGCACATATCGCAGCGAACCACACGTGAAAAGCTTATTTCATATTTGTCGTCCGAAGCGATAAAAGCAGGCGGCGAAAGCTTTGAAATACCGTTTAACCGTCAGCAGCTTGCGGATTATTTATCCGTCGAAAGAAGCGCCATGTCCGCCGAGCTTTCGAAAATGCGAAAAGACGGAATAATTGATTTTTGCAAAAACAAATTTTGCCTTAAAAAGAATAATTTTGAATGAACAAGGCAAAATAATTATATGAATAAAATACGAAATATAATTTATCAAACGGTCGGAGCTTTCATATATTCGGTTTCGGTCAATACGTTTACCGCTCCGAACGACATAGCCCCGGGAGGGGTCACCGGACTTGCCACAATACTCAATCATATCAGCGGAATACCCATAGGAACGGGAATGGTTCTTTTTAATGCGCCGCTTTTTATATGGGCTTATAAGGAGGAGGGAAAAAAGGTATTCTCAACGCTTGCGGCAAGTCTGATTTGTTCCGTTGTCATAGACATAACATATCCGTTTTTGCCGCATTTCACAGGAGATTTGTTTCTGACGGCAATGTTCGGCGGAGTCCTTTCGGGACTCGGACTCGGAACGGTATTCATGACGGGAGCGACAACGGGCGGAAGCGACTTGGCGGCGAATATAATATCAAAGAAGAAACCGCACATTTCGGTCGGCAGACTCATGCTCTATATCGACTGCGCCGTAATCTTCATTTCCGCACTTGTATACAAAAGCTATATACTTCCTATGTATGCGCTTATCATGGTGTTTATCACGGGAAAAGTCATCGACACCATGGTATACGGCACGAAATCCGGCAAGCTTTTGTTTATAATTTCCGAAAAAAACGAAGCGATTGCGAAAGCCGTGCTCACTTCTCTCGAACGCGGGGCAACGAAGCTTTGCGGCACGGGTGCATATACCGGGAAATCCTCGAATATACTGATGTGTGCCGTAAGACAGCACGAAATAAGCAAAATATACAAGATAGTAAACGCAAACGACAAAAACGCTTTTATCATTCTGACGGACGCCGCCGAAATACACGGCAGCGGATTTACAACGGAATGAAAAAAGTTTAAAAAATCTATTGAAAATGTTGTAAAAGTGTGGTATACTATATATGTAATCATATACAATTCGGAGAGAGCGCTTTATGAACGGAATTAAAATAATTGCCAAAAACAGGCAGGCTCATCATGAATATTTCATAGAAGAAACCTTTGAAGCCGGCATTGAGCTTGTCGGAACGGAGGTTAAATCCGTGCGTCTCGGTCATGTCAATCTGAAAGACAGCTGGATTTCCATAGACGGCGGCGAGGCATTTATAAAGGGTATGCACATAAGCCCGTACGAAAAAGGAAATATTTTCAACAAAGACCCTCTGCGCGAACGGAAGCTGCTGCTTCACAAAAGCGAAATCATGCAGCTTTTGGGCAAAGTTCAAAAAGCCGGTCTTTCGATAATTCCGCTCTCGCTTTATTTCAAGGGAAGCATGATAAAAGCCGAAATTGCGCTCGCACGGGGCAAAAAGCTCCATGATAAGCGTGACAGCGCTGCGGAGCGTGACGCAAAACGCAACATAGACAGGGCTCTGAAAGAAAGAAATCAATATTAATACGGGGGTGTACCGGTTTCGACGGGGATGATGAAACTTAAACAGCGGGTAGTTGTGCGGAGCAACTCTAAAATCCGTAAAATTTAAAATTAAACGCTAACGATAATTTAGCTTACGCTGCCTAATTACGGCAGCCGTCAATCTCAGGAATACCACGGCTTGAGAATTGGCGTCGATCAGTGGTGAACGTGAGTACGCAACGCTTCTGCCGTACCATGAATAAGAAGCTACCGAATATTATAGGTTGAGTACGGCCGATAATACAAGGGAATCTTAAAACATACTCTGCACCCGGAGAAGTTTTTGTGAATTTGTTTTCGGACAGGGGTTCGACTCCCCTCACCTCCACCACCGATTTTCACGAATGAAAATAAGTATGAAAGGAGCTGATACTATGCTGACAATTAAACAAATAATGACTGCGGCCGAAACCGTTGCAAAGGAATTTCCGATAATCGGCATAAGTTTATTCGGCTCTTATGCTGAAAACCGAAATACCGAGGATAGCGATGTGGATATTCTTGTTGAGTTTTCACCGCAAATAAAAGTTACACTTTTAACTGTATGTGCTGTTAAATGTCGCATGGAAGAATTGCTCAGTACACCTGTAGATGTAATCACTCTTCCTGTTCCGAAGGATTCAATACTTGAAATAAACAAGGTGGTACAGCTTTATGCAGCATAGAGATAAAATAATACTTGATAAAATTATTGATGAGGTAAATATTGCAACAAAAATGCTGTCTGATTAAAGCAAGACGATTTTGTATCCGATGACATATTAAAACGTGCTGCTGCAATGTCGGTTATAAATATAGGTGAATTGGTTAAAAATTTAACTTTCGAGTTTAGAAACGAATACAAAAATGTACCATGGAAAGCTATTTCGGGATTTCGTGATGTAGCCGCCCATAAATACGGAACATTGGATATGAATATAGTGTATAACACCGTCAAAATAGATATTCCGATGTTAAAAGAAAATATACAGCAAATATTAAAAACAGCGGACGTGAAAATCACTGAGTAAAATTCACCTCCGCCATAATGCTAAAAACCGCCGTAAAATGGCGGTCTTTTTCTTTTCATACACGTTTTTTACACGTTTTATTTTAAATTTTAATTTCGTTTAAGATTTTTAATGCCCTTTCTTCCTCTCTCGGATAAAGGTGTGAGTACGTGTTCCATGTCATATTTACATCGGAGTGTCCCGGTCTGCGAGCGGCCTCTTGAATATTAATTCCCTCGTTTGCCAACAGCGAAGCGTGAGAATGCCCCTATGCTGATATGTGTAAACCATGCTCCGCCAGAAGAAGCAAGGTAATGATTTTAATCGTTTCCGTGCGATTTACAGTAATTTTACCGTTTGGCTTACAAAATTTGTAAAGTTCCTATACTTTTCCCCCTACTTTTTGAAAAAAATCTGAATTTATTTAAAATTCATCCTATACTTTTGGCGAAAAGTATGGGGACAAAACAGATTATTTCATATATAATTATAGGTGTAAAACATAATACATACTGTAATCTTTTGTCCGCAAATGCAGATGAGTAACAAAACTTCGTGCAGGGGCTTTCGGTAAATGC
>CAKVOK010000076.1 GCA_934792465.1 uncultured Clostridia bacterium
TTCCTCCTTAGCTCAGTCGGTAGAGCATATGACTGTTAATCATAGGGTCGTTGGTTCAAGTCCAACAGGGGGAGCCATATATGGCCCGTTGGTCAAGCGGCCTAAGACACCGCCCTTTCACGGCGGTAACACGAGTTCGAATCTCGTACGGGTCACCAATTAAATATGCGAAACCGGTTTCGGTTTCGCATTATATGCGCCTTTAGCTCAGTTGGTTAGAGCGCTCGGCTCATAACCGAACGGTCCGGGGTTCGAGTCCCTGAAGGCGCACCACAATATTCCGATTGCAGCGCAATCGGAATATTTAATGCAGAATATGAGCATAATATAAATATATAGGGGCTATTAGCTCAGTCGGCAGAGCACCTGCCTTTTAAGCAGGGTGTCCCGCGTTCGAATCGCGGATAGCTCACCATTAGCGTGTTATCCGAACTGTATATGTTCGCAATAACAGTAAACCTCGACAGTGATTTTTAGTTACTGCCGGGGTTTTTCGTTATATTATTTACTGTCGTTCTTCAATTGTTCCAAAATCTGTTTTAGCTTATCAGGTATAGGCAATCCTGCTTTTGCTGTATTTTCTAAAATGATATACCCTCGTTTGCTATGTAGTAGCCGCATGCCAAACTTCTGACGGACGGCATTTCGAGCGCCTGTCCTATCATGTGGGCGACTGCTACTACAAGAAAAATGCAGACCTTCTTAAAAATGCCACGAAATCCGACTGCGCTGTTGAGTTCGTTTTTTATTATCGGTATTTTGTATTCGCTCATCAGCTGCCGAATCAGCTCAATCGCATTTGATACGGTTTTATCAGGTATATAATCTCCATATTTATTTCTGTGGCTTAAGGCTTTGGGATTTTTCGCTCCGCTTGAAGCAAGTTTGAGTTCCAGAGCGGAATCGAATTTAAGTTTGTCCGGTTCTTTTTGAAAGCTTTCTTTTGCTGTGCTGTTCTCGGTCTGCAACTGCGTAATCTGCTGTTTCAAGGCTTCGTTATCTCCGGCACTTTCTTTCAGCGTTTTCAGCTGATTATCTCTGTCGGATATAGTTTTGTTCAATGCCTTTATTTCTTCCGGTTTTTCATTGTAATCTGCCTTTGCCTTGCCGATATCCGCACTGTTGACGTCAAGCAATGCGCTTATCTGCTCATCTGTTGCACCCTCGAAAATTTTTGTTACATCTTCTCTTTTCATGTTGTGTCCTTCCTTTCGCCTTTCAGTTTGGTATCGCAGTTCTTTCTGCTCGGCTTGATAGTTTCTCGTCATTCCGGACATATTTTTGAACCTTTTAAAGCCATGTTCGGGGCATGAAAAAAGCGCCTATGTATAAACATAAACGCTATGGCGGTATTCACCGCATATTATCACCTCTTTATTTTAGGTATGAAAAAGCACCTACCGAGTTTTCCTCGATAAGTGCTGTGTTGTTAAATTGCTAAATACCTTTGAGTATATTCTGTCTGCTTAAATTCGATACCTCCATTTTTTTTATATAATATCAAAACTGTAGGTAATGGTGTTTCATCAAGCAATCCGTGTATATTTCTTTTATTCTCTGCAACTTGAAATGTAATACTATCGCTGCCGCAGCCTTTAATGGCAGACATTGTTTTTTCAAAATCCAATTTATTGTTAATGCAGTACTGTTGTATTTCATTCCTATAATCTTTTAAATTCATGCACATAAAAATGCCCCCTATCTTAAATATACCCTATAATCTCCCTTTGAATTGTATATTGCAACATTATTCTGTCCAAAACATTCCCAAATAGATATATCACCGTCAGATATTTGCATACTCAGCGAATTAACTCCGGGGTGAGTGTGTCCACTCCATTTAAAACCATTTTTAACCAATTCTTTCGCCTTTGGAATATCAATATTGACACCATGAGCGTCCCCTCGTATAACTAATCTTTTTTTACCTTTTGTAAATAAGGCAAATTCATCTCCCGTAACAGCTGTTAATGCTGATAAATCTTTCATATTAACAGATTTTTTATTTACTATGACATTGCTATCATATTCGGATAAATTATCAAGAAGTTTTTGTTGGCGATTGTTCAGAGGTCTGTCAAATATTAAAATTGCATTAGGATTCCCTTTGGCGGTATTTCGTTGTTCAATCGGACTGTCAATATTATTTATATTCATTATCATACCACCCTGTACTTTTATTATACCACCATTAGCACCGTTTGTCAATGCCTTTTTATTCGCCCAAACAGCCTTGCTGCTTGTGCTTCTGCCGAAATTGGCAATTTTCTTTTCGGTATCGACCGCAAACACCTGTTCACGGTATCGGTCACGGCGTAAATTCGTTTGCTCGCAGAAGTCCTTTAAAGCACTTTCTTTCGCTTTGAGCTTCTGTGCCGTGAAACCGAATTCGGTTTTTATTTCCGATATATCACCGTCAGCGGCTTTCATACGGAAGTATTAACTGCATTCGTTTGTTTGTCTTGAAAAAAATCAGCTCGATAAAAATTGTCCGTCATAAGGCATCAAGAGTTCGCTTTCCGATTGCCTGACGCCCTCGGGTTCGGTTTGTCCATTCTGCACAATTTTTCTAAAACCCCAAAAGAGGGTGCTGCAAAACAATTTTGTTTTGCAACACCCTCTGCTGATTATAATTTTAATAATTATACAATGCCGTGTGCCATCATTGCCGTTGCAACTTTCTTAAATCCGGCAATGTTTGCGCCGGCAACAAAATTGCCTGCCATGCCGTATTCAGCAGCTGCCGACTCAACGTTTTTGTAGATATTAACCATGATATCGTGAAGCTTAGCGTCAACTTCTTCGAATGTCCAGCTGTAGCGCATACTGTTCTGGCTCATCTCAAGCGCAGATGTAGCAACGCCGCCGGCATTTGCAGCCTTTGCAGGTCCGAAGAGGATTCCGGCTTTCAGGAAAGCTTCGATAGCTTCCGGAGTCGAAGGCATATTAGCACCCTCCGCAACAGCGTAGCAGCCGTTTGCGATAAGAGCTTTTGCGGATTCTTCGTTGATTTCGTTCTGCGTTGCGCACGGGAGTGCGATGTCGCATTTGATTGTCCAGATACCGCTGCATCCCTCGTGATATTCAGCTTCCGGATGAACATCAAGATATTCTTTGATTCTTCCTCTTCTTACTTCTTTTATTTCTTTAACGGTCTTAAGGTCGATGCCGTTTTTGTCGTAAACATATCCGCTTGAATCGGAAAGCGCAACAACTTTAGCACCGAGCTGTGTAGCTTTTTCTGTTGCATATATAGCAACATTACCCGAACCGGAGATAACAACCGTTGCGTCCTTGAAAGATTTGCCGGCAGCTTTCAGCATCTCGTCCGTGAAATAGCAAAGACCGTAGCCTGTAGCTTCCGTACGTGCGAGGCTTCCGCCGTAAGTAAGACCCTTACCTGTGAGAACGCCCGTGAATTCGTTGCGCAGTCTTTTGTACTGACCGTACAGATAGCCGATTTCACGTCCGCCTACGCCGATGTCACCTGCCGGAACATCTGTGTCTGCGCCGATATGTTTGGAAAGCTCTGTCATAAAGCTCTGGCAGAATTTCATAACTTCATTGTCGGATTTGCCCTTCGGGTCGAAGTCCGAACCGCCCTTGCCGCCGCCTATCGGCAGACCTGTGAGCGAGTTTTTGAATATCTGTTCAAATCCTAAGAATTTGATGATTCCGAGATATACCGAGGGGTGAAAACGCAGACCGCCCTTGTATGGTCCGATTGCGCTGTTAAACTGAACTCTGAAACCTCTGTTTACCTGTACGTTGCCCTTGTCGTCAACCCAGGGAACACGGAACGTAATGATTCTTTCGGGTTCGACAAGTCTTTCGATAAGACCTGCTTTTTCATATTCGGGATGAGCCTCAACAACGGGCTCGAGTGATTCCAATACTTCTTTTACTGCCTGGAGAAATTCCGGTTCGCCGGCATTTCTTTTTTCAACAGTTTCCATTACATTTTGCAAATACTTGCTTTTAAATGCCATTTTTTTCTCCTCCTATTATAAATATATAAAGTGGTTATCATAAAAATACAAAAATAAATTTCTGTATTTAAATGTCAAAAAAAGGTATGTGGCACAAAATAAATTAAACACAAAATATTATTGTGCCGCTACTTAATATTATAATACACATTTTTTTCCTTGTCAATAGTTTATACGTATTTTTATTAAAATAAAATGCAAAAAAAGCAGATAACGAGAGAAAATTTCGGCAGCTGCGCAAAGTCAGTTAAAAGGGCGGGCGAATTTGCTTTGCGCTTATGTAAAAAGCAGACGTGTTGACATGAAATATACATAAAATCTGTTGAAGATATTTTGAAAAAAGCCCGAAACATTAAAAAATACCCTTGATTTTTTGGAATAAATATGGTATAATAGTTAAATGTATTACGATGGTCCTCTGTGGGTATAAGTCCTGCACGAACGTCTTAGAATAAGGAGAGAAAGAAATGCTTAAAATTGTTGAAACAATCGGCAATGAACAGATGAAAAAAGAAGTACCTGCTTTCCGTATAGGTGATACGGTAAAGGTTCACAACCTCATTAAAGAGGGCAACCGTGAAAGAATCCAGATATTCGAGGGTACTGTAATCAGAAAGAAAAACGGCGGAATTTCCGAAACTTTCACTGTAAGACGTGTATCATACGGTGTAGGCGTGGAGAAAACATTCCCGATTCATTCGCCTAACGTTGTAAACGTTGAGGTCGTAAGAAAAGGTAAAGTACGTCGTGCTCGTCTGTACTATCTTCGTGACAGAGTCGGTAAGGCATCTAAAGTTAAAGAGAAACTTGACTGACAAAAAACTGAGGGGGTGTTGCTTTTTTGTGCAGCACCCCCTGCGTATTAAATTTATTATGAAAGGTGTGTTTTGAGCTATGGAAGAAAACAGCGTATTCGGTGAAAACGCAGAAAATAAGAAAGCTAAAAATGAAGGACCGACTATGTTACATGAAATTTTTGAATGGGTTCAGGCAATCGTTGTGGCTGTTGTACTTGCGATGTTTTTGCGTACATACGTGTTTACGCTCGTGAATGTCAGCGGACAGTCTATGGTGCCTACGCTCCACAACAGCGATAAGCTCATTGTGTGGCGGCTCGGATACGAACCGAAAACAGGCGATATTATAACGTTCAGACCGAGAGGACATGAAGATACGCCGTATATAAAGAGAGTTATAGCAACAGCGGGGCAGACGGTAGATTTGAAATATAATGAAGAAACCGATTCCTGCGACGTTTACGTAGACGGCAAAAAGCTTGATGAGGACTATATCGAAGCCAAAATTGATAAAATGCATATGGGAGATATGGATTTCCCGGCGACAGTTCCCGAAAATTGCGTTTTTGCAATGGGAGATAACAGAAACAACAGCAAGGACAGCCGATTTATGGACGTTGGAATGGTAACTACGGAATCCATAATAGGTCATGCAACGTTCAGATTGCTTCCGTTCGGCGATTTGGGTAAATTAGACTGAGATTCTTTGGGCTTTGAAGAGAGATAATATATGAAAAAGAAAAACACGAAAAATACGGAGAAAAATCCTGATTCAACGAATATAAACTGGTTTCCGGGACATATGGCGAAAACACGCCGCATGATGAGCGAAAGCCTGAAAATAACGGACGTAGCCGCCGAGATACTCGACGCACGTATCCCCGTTTCTTCGAGAAATCCGGAGATAGATAAAATACTCCGGGATAAACCTCGCATAGTCATACTCAATAAATCCGATATGTCCGACCCGAATATGAACCGCCGCTGGATTGAATATTTCAAGGATAAGGGGATTGCCGCAGCGGAAGTCAGCTGCGCAACCGGAAAAGGTATAAACGAAATTTCAAAATATGCGACCGAGGTTTTGAGGGAAAAAACGGAACGTGACAAGGCGAGAGGAATAAACCGCAGCGTTAAAATAATGCTGTGCGGAATACCGAACGTCGGCAAATCTTCGTTTATAAACCGTGTTGCCGGCAAGGCACTGACGAAAACGGGCGACCGCCCGGGCGTGACAAGGGGAAAACAGTGGATTCGCCTCTCCGGCGGAGTGGAGCTTCTCGATATGCCGGGTATTCTGTGGCCGAAATTCGAGAGTCACGCAGTCGCTTTGAACCTTGCGTTTACGGGTGCTATCAAGGACGAGATAATGGATATGGAGGAGCTTGCGTGCAGCCTTATCGGCGTGCTCAGAACCGACTATGCGCAGAATCTTGCGGAAAGATATAAGCTTGATGATATAGGTGGACTCGAAAACTACGAAATTCTCGAAATGATTGCGAAAAAACGCGGATTTCTTATGTCCGGCGGTGTAACGGATACGCTGCGTGCCGCAAATATATTGCTTGATGAATTCAGAAGCACACGACTTGGAAGAATAACGCTTGAAAAACCGGGTGCTGTACTGTGAAAATATAAATGAGAAATGCAGCCGTTTAGCGATTAAGGCTGCATTTTTTGCGGTTATAGACGGTGTGTCTACGGAAGTATGTGCAAAGCTACAACCCCTCAGATGGCATACGCCGCCAGCTCCCCTTACACAGGGGAGCCTATAGAAGCATGTGCAGACCCAAGTAAATGCCCTACACAGGGGAGCCTATTGGGAATTACGAATGCATAATGCATAATTTCTAATTTCTCATTCCTAATTCCTAATTAATATCTATTCAGTGGTGGAAGGGTTGTGAAAAAATTTAGCTGTCGAGTGAAACGAGATAATTCAGCTGATATAAAATGACACATTGGGAGATGAATATATTGAAAAAAGTTGAACTGTATACGGACGGGGCGTGCAGCGGAAACCCCGGTAAAGGCGGATTCGGCATAGTCCTGAAATATAACGAAACGGAAAAAAGTTTTTCAAAGGGATATAAATTCACAACAAACAACAGAATGGAGCTTTCCGCCGTTGTCACGGGACTTTCCATGCTGAAATACCCCTGCGAGGTCACGGTATATTCGGACTCGAAATATGTGGTTGACGCAATAGAAAAAGGGTGGCTTTTCGGCTGGATGCGCAAAGGCTGGAAAAAAGCGGACGGCAAACCGGCGATAAACAGCGATTTGTGGAAACAGCTCGTTCCTCTTCTCAAAATGCATGATGTAAGCTTTGTTTGGCTGAAAGGTCATGACGGACATAAATATAACGAACTTTGCGATAAGCTTGCCACGGAAGCCTATAATGCGGACGAGGATATGCTCGAAACGGACGTCGGAATGCCTGTCTGAAACGGCAAATTGTATTTTTGTTTATAATTTATATAAAATTTTATGAAATTTAAAGAAAATTAAAGATATTTCGCAATAAAATGAGATATAATTTGATAAATGTGAATAAATCGTAAAAATAAACCGTTTTTACTATTGACTTTTTGTGCAAAACGTAGTATAATGTAATCACAGAAAGGGAAAAGAAAAAAACAAAACAAAGGTCAAACACATTTCATTGGAAATGTTTGATATATAAAAATAAATAAGAAAGAGGTGAGTCCGCCAAGAACTTAAGATTACTCTCAGCATAAAAAAACGTATTAACTTTCGGTTATGGAGAAATTGCCAGAATTAAATTTGACAGGTGCGGAGCAAATCCGGCACGAAACAGGTATAGCCCATAAGAAGCTAACAGTTTTAATTGATGTGCTGCGGAGCAGGGAATGAAAAAAGCGAGAGAAACCTTTTTTGAGGAGGCGGTAATATGATTTATCGCATGAAAGATTTTAAATACTGATGAAAGAGGTTAGTCCAATGGTTAAGTAATTTGAACCCTATAGTTTAAATTTGGGAGGAATTGGAAAAATTTACTTAGTTTTTTTGAAATTGGCAAATTGAGAAAGAGGTTAGTCCAATGGAAAGTGAAGTGAGTTTTAAGGCATGATGCAAGACCTTAAAGCGGATATATCAGAATACAAATAAAAGATGAATTACGTAACAATGTTTGTAATTCATCTTTTTGTTGTTGTCCGGGGAAAGGTTAAAGTTTGCTGATTATTTCCGCTCTCTGCGCATTGTATTCTTCTTCGGTAATCGTATTAAGAATCAGTTTGTTTTTCAATGCCGCCAATTCCTGTTCGGGAGAGGCGGGTATGTCGTTTTTGTAATATACACTTTCGGGTTCTTGTGCCTTTGGAGGTAAAGGCGATGAAAGTGCAGGCATCTTGTGCTTGATATAGAAAAGACCCAGTGATACATACAGAAGAGTTTTACTGAATACTTTCGCATAAAAATCAATCAAAAAAATTATAGAATTTGTGAAATTGCCGATAAATCCAAAGTAATTGTCTGCACAATTCAATAATTTCCATTCACATATTATGTCGCAGACTATACAAATTAGAAAAGCTATTCTTTTTGATAACTCGCTTGATGATTTCTTTATAAACAGTACGTAAGAAATAATAAAAATAACATCAAGTGCTGAGACGGAAGAACGATTCATATAGATATAATAAGCATTGTATGTCGGAGGAAAGAGACCGAACGATTCCATTATCTGCAAAAGCTTCGTCAGAGTCAGAACGGTAAACATTATCTGAAAAAGATTGGTTGATTTCGGTTCGTTATGATACTTCTTTAAATACAATATGAGCAATATATATGGAACAATATTAAAAATAGGTATTAAAAAATACAAAGCGATTGGAGCTTCGTTGGGGTCATTAACAGCTCGAAAAAAGTATGTAAAATAATGCACAACCAGCAATATAATAGATGCATATGCCGACGTATATATATATTTTTCTTTGATTGATGTTTTTAATTCTGATAAAGATAATTCACGCATTTATATATCCCCCTTTAATCTTGTTTGGAAACGGCTTTTTTATATTCTTCTTCCGTGATTAGCCCTTGGGAACGAAGCTTATCTATTTGAGCGGTTCTTTCCGTTTCCGATTTGCTGTGTATGCCGGGTTTGCTTTTTTCACCGCAAATATTTCTTTCGATGATACAAACTTTCTCTATTAACTCGCCAAAACCATAGATAATAAGGCTGTTAGCTATAGACAGAAACGGACCTGCAATAAGAACAATTACGCCCAAGGCGGTTATTGCCTCTTCATAATTGCTGGAACCAAAGATTATCATAGCTATTGCAGCAAGTATATACCCAATAATCCCTATCCGGCACACTATAACAGCCAATGACTTGATTTTCTCTCCGATATTGTTAAACATTGTAAAACACATCTCCTTAAATTAAATTTAATTTTAAAATTTTAAAAAATTATTTATAACGCTATGCACGAAACTGTTTACCACACTTTGTGCATTGCCATGTTGGCGCCATTGCGACACCGGGTAAACCGCACATGCCGGCCATCATACCGGCAGTAAGTCCCTGTTCGAATGCACTTAGTTTCCGAACGTACTCGCTGCCACAGGCAGGACAAGTAATTCTGTTACTGATAAAACTATTGTCAAAACTTACATATGATGTTGTTTTCGGCACAGAACTGTAAGTGCCTACATTGTTTTTTATTTCCCAAATACGGTGTTCAACATCAAATTTTAAAAGTCCGAGTTTCGTTCTTTCTTTTATCTGTATATCTGTATTTTTCCAAACTATATTTCCTGAGCTTGTGGTAGGCGCTATGTCGTTGTCCTCACATTCTATAGAATATTCCAATATTTTTTTAATTTCTTCTAATATTTCTGTGCTGTGAATCGTATCTAGACGTTTGGCAAGAAAAGATGTGTAACGAAGAATGTCATCATAATCCGAGGTGTCATAATTCGAGATGATACGTTCGTGGTTTACATAAATCTTACAGCCTACTAAGCTAATGCTTGTAAGTGAACCGTCTACATAAATCTTGCTGCTGATTTCCTTATAGCAGCAGCCATTATTTTCGATTATCTTAACATTCAAATGTTCTTCTTTATCTTTGGTATTTTCATATGCTTTAACATCGTAGATTTCATCATCTGTGTCTAATGAAAATGTCTCAATGTTGTTATCATTTTTGGGCGTCAGGAACCCCCAGAGAAAATCACACCCAAGAAGAATCACTATCACCAAGCCAGCTATTATGGGAAATAGCACAATTTGCTCTAAAAATGATGCAGTTGCCCAATAATCAACAAATATAAAAATACATAAAAGACATACCCCTATTGCTACTTTAGCTACTTTTTCCTCGTCATAATACCACTTGTCATGATTTTGCTTTTTTTTCATTCATAAACCACCGCCTTTGAAATTTAACACAGAATTATACTATTGTCAAAAGGTGTACTTTTTGACAATAGTCCACGTTAAGGCAAAAATAATATAAATAATTAAAAATATTCGTCTTTTTGCACAAAATTT
>CAKVOK010000077.1 GCA_934792465.1 uncultured Clostridia bacterium
CCCTTGCACTTATTATACCACAAATTGCTCAAAAAGCCAATACTTTAGCCAATTTTTATTTATTCAGCAGTCATTACATAGAACATATATAAGCGCGATAGAATGTGGAAGGCGAAGCATCGCTTTGGAAAATGTACAGAGAATTGCAGACGCATTGGAAATAGAAACATACTTACTATTTGTAAAGTGAAGCACTAAAATCTATGAGGAGGTTGCTGGAAAAGTGAAATCATTTGAATTACCAATTGAACAAATAATATATCAATTAGGATATTACGAATCCAAAAATTTGATAAAATCCTCACAATTTCAAAGCACAGATTTAAAACTGTATACTAGAAAGATACTACAAGAAATAAATCCATATGCCGCTTATATTGTAAATGATTTGCCATTTGTACTTTTTTTTGATAAAACAGTAAATGATGATATTTATTTTGGAAATATAAGCAAAAAACTTTGGAATGCTCAAGTCCCTGTTGCTATTTTTTGCGATAGTAACACAGTAAAAATATTTAACGGATTATCTATTAATAAATATAACAAAATAAATAAAATCACTGAATATGCATTAAATAATTGTACAGAAGAATCAGATTTCTCATATTGGGAAATTGCATCACCGCATTTTTGGAATAAGCATGTTCAAGAATATTCCAAAAACAATTTAAATCAAAGTTTATTGGATAATATATATACATTGACTAATAAATTAAAAGAGGAATATTCAATAAAGTTCGCAACAAAGCTAGTTTTACGACTGATTTTTATTCGCTATCTAATTGACAGAGGAATAGATTTAGATTACGGTAATTTTTCTTGTGATGTAAAAAAGTCACAAAAAGAATTTTTGGAAATTGTAAAAAATAAAAATGCCTTATATAAGTTATTTACACATTTAAAGTCAAAATTCAATGGTAATTTATTTGAACTAGAAAATGAGTTAGAGTGTAAAGAACTCACAGATAATGTCTGTTTATTGCTGTCGGAATTCTTGTCCGGAAGAATTTTATTAGATAGTGGGCAGTATGCATTATTCGATATGTATGATTTTAATATTATACCAGTAGAACTGATAAGCAACATATATGAAATTTTACTTGGAAAAGAAAAACAGCAAAGAGATAATGCTTTCTATACACCTAATTATTTAGTAAATTATATATTAGATAAAACTGTTATGAAGACATTAACAGAAAAATCTATGTTTACAATATTAGATCCGGCGTGTGGGTCTGGTGTCTTTCTGGTAGACAGTTATCGAAGAATTGTTGAAAATCATTTAGGTGGAAAGTCTTATTGCGAAGATGATAATCTTTTAAAACAGCTTCTTACACAAAATATATATGGTATAGATATAAATGAAGATGCTATAGACATAACGATATTTTCGTTGTATTTAACAGTGCTTGATTATAAAGATCCAAAAACACTTTCTAAATTTGCTCTACCAAATTTAAAAGAGAAAAATTTATTTGTTAGCGACTTCTTCGATAAAAAAAGCTTAAAACCTTTAATGGATCAGAAAATTGAATTTGACTTTATTATAGGTAATCCTCCGTGGGGAAATGATAAAAATGGAATGCATATAAATTATTGTCAAGAGAATGAGTATACATATATGCAACAAAACAACGAAATATGCAGAAGTTTTATATTTAGAGCAAAAGATTTTAGCAATGAAAACACTATTTGTTGCTTTATTTTGCATTCTAAAATACTATATAATCGGCAGCAACCTGCTGTTAATTTTAGAAAGTTTTTACTAAAGGAAACAACTATATATAATGTAATCGAATTATCCTCAGTAAGGAAATTAGTATTTGAAAATGCTGATGCTCCTGCTGTAATTATATCATTTAAATATAGTAATCAACAAAATTTGAATAATAAATTTATATATACCGCAGTAAAGAAAAACATATTTTTTAGATTGTTTCATATTTTGCTTATCGAAAAAAATGATATAAAATTTATACCTCAAGGTTTATTATATAATTATGATTGGGCTTGGAAAACCATTGTTTATGGATTTAGCCAAGACATAAATAACATTATAAAACTTAAAGAAAAGTATTGTACTATTAATGATATTTTAAAAAATGCCACTCCACCGTTTGTTGTTGGCACAGGCATACAATCATATATTGGTGATGCACAAGATGCATCAGAATTGCTTGATTTACCATTGCTTGATGCTAAAAATGGTATAGATCATTTTTCTGTTAATATAGATAAGGAAAATATATTTAGAAAGCCTAAAATTCATCGCGTTAGGAATAGAGAATTGTTTAATCCACCGCATTGTTTTACTTCAAAAGGAGTAAATTGTGCAAATTATAAAATGCGATCTGTACTTTCTGAGGATGAGGTAATTTGTACAGATGCAGTTCATATTATAAAGGGCAGTGCTGAACAGCGTGATATATTATTTAATATGGTAGGATTGTTTAATTCTTCATTGTTTGCATACTTTAATCTTATGTTGGGGTCCTCTATAGGGATAGAAAGAGAACAGAGATTTATGAAGGAGGTATTAGAGTTTCCATATGTATTTTGTGATAATATTTCAACAAAAGTTAAATGCATTCAAGAATTAGCAAATAATGATAATATTTTAAGTGGCTATAATAGGATTGATGAAGAAATTGAGGAATTAGATAACATTATTCTTAATGCTTATGGTTTGCAAGATAATAAATTTGTGGATTATGCTATCAATATACAGATTCCCGAATTAACTAGTGTCTCAGACATAAATGTATATAGAAAAGTAACTGTGGATGAACTGAAAATGTATAGTAAGTGTTTTCAAAACTATTTTTCTAAAATCTATAGTAAATATGACAAGGGCATTTCTATTATTTTATATCCTAATGTTGGAAAATATTATGCCGTATTTGAGTTGATTATTGTAGAGGGTAAAAACAACCTTCAAGTTGTGGTATCGGATAAAACAAATGAAGACAAAGAACTACTAACAAAATTTTCGGTTTATTCTCATAATGATAAGTTTTATCAATTAAGAGATATCATAAATTTTGGAGAAAATTCATTTTATATTATTAAGCCGAATTTTTATAAAAACTGGCATCCTGCAATTGCAGAAATCGACCTTGCTGATGTAATAGATGAAATTACGTCAACATCAGGAGGTGATGAATAATGGGAGGATTTCAAAAAACTCAACTAAATGATGAATTCAAACAGGGGTTATATGATGTAATCATTGCGGCATTAATAAAAAGTTGTGAATTAATGGTTAAAGGCTGTAAGAGCAGTAAAACAATGATAAAAAATCATGAGGAAAAAATAAGGACACATTTGCTTGAAAACTATCTGGAATCAAGTGAAGCCAGAAATGTAATTGGTTTAGCAGATATTCCTGTAAGATTTCTAGCAGAAGTTTCGGAAAACTATGACAAGGATTCTGACATGTATATCGGACGCACTGATATTCGCGTAATGTCTAGTAACTGGCTTGCAAATAAAGAGGATTACTATACTATTGAATGCAAAAGGATTGATGGAACATTATTGTTAAATCAAAAATATATTGACGATGGTGTTTGCCGGTTTACAGGAAACCTTCCAAAATATTCATCATATAATAATAAAAATATAATGTTTGGATTTGTAGTAAAAAATATTGATTGCACAGTAATGATTAATAATATTTCGGATATTCATATTAAAAAACTACATAGTATTACTGTAAAAAACATAAGTATTCTTGAATCAGCAAAAAGTTACTATAATTGTGAAAGTAAGTATACCAACGGACTATCATTAAATCATATCTTTTACGATATTTCAAGTATTATTTCGGCATAAGCAATGCTAAGGAGATGTACTTTCACAACTCCTTAGCATTTTCCTTTATTAAAGATTATTACGAATTTTAGTTTTAGCTTGACATACGGGTGCCGGAGTCCGTGAATTTTTATTCTCTTAACCCCCGCTGCTTTTGAGCCTCGCCGCATTTCGCTGTGCAGAAAGCTCTTTGTAACCGTAAACATTCTGTCATTCGGCTTTATGACGTAAAGCATTTTGATATATTCCTCAATTTCCTCACATAAAAATTTCGGCATTTTAATTGTTCGTATGCTTTTCTTTGTTTTCGGCTCCGTAATCACATCACGCCCTTTTATTCGCTGATAGGATTTGTTTATCCGAAGAAGCCGGTTTTTAAAATCAAAATCGTCGGGAGTAAGCGCAAGCAGCTCGCCGACACGGATACCGCACCAATACAAAATTTCAAAAGCATAGAATGACATAGGTTTGTCCATTATGACATCGGCAAATTTTTGATATTCTTCTTTTGTCCAAAACTCCATTTCGCCTGCCTCTTTTTCGCCTATGTATCCCGCTTTTGCCGCAGGATTGGACTTCAAATCATAATAGCGTATTGCGTGATTAAATATTGCACTCAACTGATTATGCATTGTTTTGAGATAGGTTTTTGAGTATGTTTTACCATTTTCATCACGATGAGCAAGAAGCTCATTTTGCCACTTAATAACATCTTTTGCGGTTATTGCGTTCATTTTCTTATCCTTAAAGAACGGCAAAACCTTGTTGTAAATGATGTTTTCTTTTGTTAGAAAAGTATTTTCCCGAATACGCTGCTTTAAATCGGAAACATATATCTCGACAAAGCTTTCAAAACGCATATCAAGGTCAGCCGATGATTGCATCAAGAACTCTCTTTCCCAATCCAAAGCCGCCTTTTTTGTTTCAAACCCTCGCTTCATTTTCTTTTCACGCACCCCCTTCCAATTCGCATAATAAAATGAAGCATACCATTTTCCTGTTTTCTTGTCTTTGTAAGCCGGCATAACTTACGCCTCCTTTTCATAGTGTTTTGAATAGACCTTTTCCGCAAAATATTCACGGTTGAGTCTGCCGTTAATTACGATATAGCCTTTCGCTTTCATTTCCGTGTTAAGCTCTTTAATCAGTTTATAAGCATAGGCTTGAGAAACTCCAAGCTCTTTGGCTACCTCGTCGGCTCGCATAAATAATTTGTTGTCCATAAGAAAACCTCCTTCGTTTTATACAAACTATACTCAAAAGTTTAGTTTGTATTTGATATTATACTAAACTTTTGAGTGTAAGTCAATAGTTTTTTGAAAAAAATTTTATTTTTTATATTTTATCCGTTTTGACTTGATTTTTTTCAAATTATATGATATACTAAATCAAGAAGTTTAATTTATGAGGTGTATTGCTATGGCTATCGGTCAAAGAATAAAATTTTTCCGCAATTTACGCAAATTTACGCAAAAAGAGCTGGGATTGAAGCTCGGCTTTCCGAAAAACGCCGCAGATGTGCGTGTTGCTCAATACGAATCGGAAACAAGAATACCGAAAGACGATTTAATAAACGCTTTTGCAAACCTGTTTGATATTTCCCCGAAGGCATTGAATGTCCCCGAAATAGATACTTATATTGGCTTAATGCACACACTTTTTGCACTTGAAGACACATACGGCTTCAAGATAAATAAAATTGACGGTCAGCTTTGTATCACTCTCGATAATCATAACAAGTCCTTTTCAACCCTATTTGAAAACCTCAATTCTTGGCAAGCGGAATACGAAAAACTCACAAACGGAGAGATAACACAAAAGGAATATGACGAATGGAGATATAAATATCCGCAAATCGAAGCGGAACGCTTTAAGCGTGATATTGACAAACTCCGCGAAAACAAGAAAAAATCCGAATAAACACAAAAATACCATCGAAAACTTTGCTGTTTCCGATGGTATTTTTTTAATCAATTATTATTGTCCGCAATAATCAAACAGTATCAAAACAGTATCATTACGGATTTCAAGTTCTCGAAAAGCCTTATTTTATGCGGCTTCCGAGAGTTTTGTTTATTACTCCCACTCAATCGTCGCCGGTGGTTTTGACGTTATATCATACACAATACGGTTAATATGTCCGACCTCATTTATAATTCTGACGGAAACCGTTTCGAGCAGTTCATACGGCAGTTTTGCCCAGTCTGCCGTCATGAAATCATTCGTTTCGACTGCACGCAGCGCAAGCGTATAATCATACGTTCTCTCATCGCCCATAACGCCCACACTTCGCATATTCGTAAGCACGGCGAAATACTGATGTACACTTCTGTCAAGTCCTGCTTTGGCAATTTCCTCGCGGTAAATTGCGTCGGCGTCCTGCAAAATTCTTATCTTATCCTCTGTAATATCGCCGATTATTCGTATAGCGAGTCCCGGGCCGGGGAACGGCTGGCGGAACACCATATAATCGGGAATTCCGAGTTCGAGTCCCACACGTCTTACCTCGTCCTTGAAAAGATTGCGCAGCGGCTCTACAATTTCCTTGAAATCCACATAATCCGGCAAGCCGCCCACGTTATGATGGCTTTTTATGGTTGCGGACTGCCCTGTGCCGCTCTCGACAACGTCCGGATATATTGTACCCTGCACAAGAAAATCGACAGCACCGATTTTCTTCGCTTCTTCCTCAAACACTCTTATGAATTCCTCGCCTATAATCTTTCTCTTCGCTTCCGGCTCGCTTACTCCGGCAAGCTTTGTCAGAAACCTTTTCTGTGCGTTCACTCTTATGAGGTTTATATCAAACTCATCCTTGAATACCCGTTCAACGTCATCGCCTTCGTTTTTTCTGAGCAGACCATGGTCAACAAATATGCACGTGAGGTTCTTTCCGACCGCTTTATGCACCAAAAGCGCCGCAACGGAGCTGTCCACGCCGCCGCTCATGGCGCAAAGCACCTTTTTATCGCCAATCTTGTTCCTAAGCGCTTCTATGGTTTCCTTTGTATATGACGACATCTGCCAATCGCCCTTGCATTTGCATATTTCGTAAATGAAGTTTGAGAGCATTTTATTTCCCTCGGTCGTATGCTGAACCTCCGGGTGGAACTGCACGCAGTATATCTTCTTATCCGCACATTCGTACGCTGCCGTACGGCACGTAGGCGAGGAAGCGGAAACAACGAAGTTTTCCGGTATTTCCGAAGCGAAATACGTGTGGCTCATCCAGCATTGGCTTGTCTTTTCAACGTCCTTGAACAGCAGGCTGTCGCCCGTCACGTTGAGCTCCGTCTTTCCGTATTCGCGGTTTTGCGCTCTCTCGACCTTGCCGCCGAGCAGATGTGATGTGAGCTGGCTGCCGTAGCAAATTCCGAGAATCGGTATGCCGATTTCGAAAATTTCTTTGCTGCAAACCGGTGCATCGGCGTCCGTTACAACGCTCGGTCCGCCTGTGAAGATTATGCCTGCCGGCTCTCTTCTTTTAATTTCTTCAATCGGTGTCGTATACGGCAGCACCTCGCAGTATACGCCGAGGTCCCTGACTCTTCTCGCTATGAGAAGATTATACTGTCCGCCGAAATCAAGTACGATAATGTGTTCGTGTTTCATTGGTTTTCCGCCTTTCAAAATTTATCCTAATTATTTTTTATAACAACTATAATCTGCGCCGCATTTCCCGTTTTCGCAATTGCAACATAATCGGAATCGGCTGTATTTAACGGATTGCAGAATATATCGCCCGCCGACGCCTGTGTCAGCGTATCGGCTTCCGTATCAAAAATATACACCGATGTATTTGCCGAAACCGACGCAGCGTATCTTTTACCGTCTGCGCTTACGGCAACGGCACGATTCGTAATATCGCATACTCTGCCGGCAAGCATATCTGCAGTGGAACCCTCACTCATATTCAACGGTGAAATAATGCGTGCGGCACGCCGCATAATATTATCCAGCGAATACATTTTGATAATGTCGCCTTTTTTCCAGCTCAATCCGGTATTTAGCATTGTTTCGATTCCGTTTTGCGTATACAAAACAATTTCGGTTTCATTTACCTCCGCAACTACGGCAAGCTTCGTATCGCATATATCCGCCAAATCCGCAACTTCGACAACGACATAATCAACGCCGTAGAACGAAGTATATAAAGACGCTTTGTAGGAATAATTGTTTTTCAGCCGGATATTGTAAGCTTGGTTGCCGAGATATGCAATAATCCGTGTACTGTCCTTCAGCAGATAGCCGCCGAGGGAATTTGCGGCGGAATCATATCTCATGGTTTCCGACTTTACTATGCAATCAAGCGGTGATAAACTTATTCCGCCTTCATATCTGTATATATTCATCATGCACGGAAATTCGCACGGTACGTTAATCGTTATGCGGTTAGCTTCGTATGTTTCCGTGCCGTGTTCGGTATGTAAGGTTGCCATACCGTCATTATTATCGGTCACACCGAATATAAGCGCTGTTTCCGTTTCCGATTCCATGTAAATAATGACACGGTTTGAGGTATCCGGATAGACCGTATACGACAAGCCTTCTTTTAAGAAGTTATATATGTATTCATTGCCGCCGAGCAGACGAAGTTTGCCGTATGCCGTGTCAAAGGCTGCTCCCGTCCATGTTCCGGCAGTGCCGTCAATGATTCTCACGGTATACGAACCCTTGAATCCTCTTATTTCCGCAACATCTCCGGCTCCCGCTTTGCCGTCAAGCGCAAACTTATTTCCCCGTTCCGTTACAACATAACCGCCGCTTGCGGAAATAACCTTTTCCGCACGACAGCTTACACCGTGGAGTATTTTTACGGTTCCGTCCGGCACATATGCAGAAATTATTTCATTTTCGAGTGCATTTTCCGCCGACTCACGCTGCTCAAAATCGGCATATACGCTCATTTCGGGTGAGAATTCATAAACGGATTCAATGCCTGATTTATCTGTTTTCATTTCAGATACACTGTATGCAACAATGTCTTCACATGAAATTTTCAAAATATCGTTGTCTACGCTCGTCTGCTCAAGTGTATATACATCTCCGACACGCTTAAGACCGAATACGACATCTCGGAGTTCCTTATAAATAACGCTTTCCGCACCGTCAAACATTACGGTGATTGTTTTGTCGAACGCTGTCGGCGCATTTGCCCCGTCCAGCCTTTCGGTACATTTGAGCGTGAAAGAATCCGCATTTATTTCTGTAATGTTTCCCGTTACCGCAAGGCTTTCGGAGGAATCATAATACATCGGCAAATCATTCATCGAATTGCTGTACGGCATTCCGACCGGTGTTAAGCTGTCCGTATCTTTAAAGGAAAACACCTTTATTTCGGAATTTGCACCGAAAACGGTATCAAATTCAAAGCAATCGTTTTCACCGAAATATGTCTTGTATGCTTTCACATCCGCAACACGTCCGTATGCGTCATAAACCGCCGCCGTATATACGAGCGGTTCGCCGTTTCCGCACGCTTCAACCTTTACTTTTGCCGGTTCTCCGTCCTGCGGTAAATTGCCGTCCGCATTTGAAATATAGACGTCAAAGCGTGATTGCGCTGTGCCGCCACCGCCACCGCCGCCGCTGCTTGTGCCGCCGCCATGCGGTTTTGTCATTGCATCAACAAGCTTCGCAAAGGCTGTTTCCAATTCCTCTTTTGAGGAATAGTTTCCGTTTTTCAGCTGTTCCATAATATAATTTCGCTTACTTGCCGAAAGCGAATTGAATTTCGCAAGCGTATCGCTGTCTGCCGCCCGGATTACGGTTTCGATATTTTCCGCCGTGATTGTTTCTGCCGTGGGATTGAAAGAAAATGCCGTTAAAATAATGAGTAATAGCGGTATAAATTTTTTCATATGCTTCCCTCCGTGATTTTTTATATTGTAAATTTTATTACGCTTTATATAACTAAATTAAGATGTCCTCCGCCTCTGTAGGCGGCGGGTTCCGCTTAATTTTTTCAGCGGCGGGATACAATCTCCCGCTGAAAACGTTGAATGACGGGGCTAAAGCCCCTTATTGAAGGAATTACAACCCTTCCACCGCCATGGGCGGTCCCCACACCTCCGCTGCACGGCAGCTTCCGGCGCCTTACACAGGGGCTTTCACAACCCTTCCACCACTTGCGTGGTCCCCGGCAGATTGTCAAGTCAAGTGCAACACTTTTTAGACAAAAATTCAATT
>CAKVOK010000078.1 GCA_934792465.1 uncultured Clostridia bacterium
TCCGTTGTGCCGATGATACTTGGCGGGTGACTGCCCGGGAAAGCAGGTATTCGCCGGATACTTCAAAACATATTTAAAAAATGCCTTGCTGAAAAGCAGGGCATTTTTTCTGGTATGTGGTCTATTTATGTTTGCTGCATCTATGCTTTTGTATCTGTTTGAGTTGAAAAGCAGTTTTTTTGCTTTATGCGGTCTGTGGATTTTGTTGCAGACTTCGTTTTTGTATCTGTTTATATCTGCTTATATCTGCTTGATATGAGAGATTGTAATAAGTGAAATTTTTATTTGTATTTATTTTTTCAAGATAGCACATGCTTGCGTAAAGCAAGAAAAACAACCCTTAGAAGTAAGCAATCGTTTTTCGTTATGTATTTGTATCATTCAAACAATTTTTACTGTTGAAATTTGGTTATAATTTACAAATTTACAAAAATACCTTGACAATCTATGTCTAATGTGGTAGACTATATATGTCGACGAGAGTAGAATATATTGGAGGTATGTATTGTGAAAAATATAAATATAGGTGAAGCGGAGCTTGAAATTATGAAGGTTGTATGGAAAGCAGATGAGCCGATAGGCTCGACGGCAATCGGAAAAGCTGTTGAGGAGAAAGGCTGGAAACGTACAACGATTGCCACATTTCTTGCAAGACTTGTTGAAAAGGGCGCATTATCCGCCGAAAGACGTGGCAAAGCATGGTATTATACACCGATTTTGACAGCAAGGGAATATAAAAAATCGCAGGTAAAAAGCCTTATTAAAAATCTATTTGACGGCTCAGCCGAAAATTTGGTTGCCGCACTCTTTGAAGAAGAACAGTTTTCGGAGAAAGATATACGTGAATTAAAAGCGATTTTTGAGAAAAAGGAGGGGTAAACTTGATTGGTGAATTATTTAAAGCTATTTTAATCACATCTCTTGCCGGTACTGCCCTTGCGGTTGTTATCAGCCTGCTGCGCCCGATTACAAAAAAGCTTTTCGGGTATTCGTGGCATTATTACATATGGCTGTGCGTGCTTTTTGTAATGCTTATGCCGGTGCGGTTTAGTGTAAATACAATGCCTGCGCCGAACATTGCAACACAAACGGTACAGACACAGCAAACAGTTGCCGGTGAACAACCCGAAACAACCGAGAATATTGTGCAGACAGCCCCGATTCAAAAACCGCAGCTTTTGCAGAAAGCAACAGTTATATGGGATAGGATAATTTATAACCGAATGAATATTTTAGCGTATGTATGGCTTATCGGCGCAATAGCTTTAATGCTCTTAAATGTTTTACGGTATATAAGGCTGAATATTGAAATACGCAAAAACAGCGAGGTTATATCCTGCCCCGAAACAAGAGCGTACACCGACAGGAAAATCAATGTTCGTGTGTGGGAAAATGTTGCGTCACCGTTTATAACAGGTATTTTCAGACCAACGCTGATTTTGCCGAAAACAGAGCTTTCGGAAGAACAGTTACACAACATACTCCGTCACGAAATGACGCATTTTAAGCGGCACGATATTTTATATAAATGGTTTGCCGAATTTGTAAAATGCGTGCATTGGTTTAACCCTATCTCGTGGTATGTTTCAAAGCAAATTGCATCCGAGTGCGAAATATCCTGTGATATGTCGGTTACAAAAAATATGACAGACAGCGAGGAAATGAGCTATGTGAGCACAATTCTTTCCTTGCTTCCGACGGGAAAATCCAAACAGCTCTTGCTTACCACACAAATGGCAAGCAGTAAAAAATTTTTGAAAAGGAGATTTGTTATGATTAAGAATAAGAGGACAACAAGCAGATTTATGTCGGTATTGTCAGCGATCATTGCGGTTATTATGCTTTCGACAACGGTATTTGCAAGCGGCATATTATCCGATTTGACGACTGATGATTACACTATTGAAATTTTGAATAACGGCGAAAAGATTGAACTTAAGAACAAACCCTTTATCGAAAACGGCGAGGTATATGTTCCGCTTAGAGAAGTAATTGATAAGAGCTTTTCAAAAGACGACGGGGTTACAGATATAAAATGGAATGACGGAACAATAGATGTAACTATTGCGTACTATCAGGGTGAATCGGGAATGTATCGCCTGAAAATAGGCAGCAATCTATTAGGATTAAAGCATATTTCTTTTGATGAACACGATAAAAATTTTGATGAAATAGAAAACAATGTCGGTATCAGTCAGGGTTTAAAACAAACTCCTGTATTAAAAAAGTCAACGACATATATTCCTTTGATAAATGCAAGTTATATGTTGTTTGGTTTTACAAACAGACGTGATGAAAACAAAGTACCTCGCGAGCTTACATACGACGTTTATGACAAAAGCGGAAATATAATTGATTACAGCGGTTTCTATCATATCGTTATGGGAGAGTATACGATTAAAATTCCTGAAAGCTGGAGCGGAAAATATTCCGTTGAGACGGCAAGCGATATGGTCAGCTTTGTTCAAAAGGCAGCCTATGATAAATACGGTATCGGCACATTATTCCGCATTGAAAAAACAAATGCAGAAAATGCAGATGAAATATTAAATATGCTGGGCGGAAGCCGACTGCTTTACAAAGATGATGTGTATGCGTATATTTTTGAAGTTCCGACCGATGTTCAATATCCGATATGGGAAGGCAGAGATGAAAACGATATTGAAATTGCGGCTGAATATGAAAAAATGTTCAAAGATGTTGCACAGATTGCCGGCAGCTTTCGTGATGAATCAAACGCGGAGCATCTTTCTTATGAAGAAATGAAGAAGCTTCAAGCGGAAGTTGATATCGGACATTTTCCATGGCGGCTTGACCCTAATGCTGTCATTTTAGAATTTATGGACAAACAAGGTCTTTCCGGCGGAAAGATAACAGCTCTTGCCGGTGCTGAAACAGTTTCAGCCACTTATGTATGCAATAACATTGAATACGAGATTGAGTTATACAGGCCGATAGAAAAAGGAGAACACGGAATTTTGGTGGTAAAAAAATTTCTAAAGAAATAACAACTGTCATATGATACAGTAAATACCCAAAATCAACAGACAGAAAAATTTAATCTAATAAATTTATTTGTGTATATAAACAAATTTGGCGAAAATATATTTACAGAATGCTTATATATATGTTATAATTATTATGCCATAATGTACGATTTTTAATGAAAGGAAGTGTGTAAATTGAAGAAATTACTTCGCTTTTTAATGATTACCGCTATGATTTTGACGACAACGCTTTGTGCTGTAAACGCAGACAACGATATGTCAGAATGGGCGGCAGCCGAAATCGAAGAAGCCGTCGAGCTTGGGATCGTTGCGGAAAATTTGCAAAAGGATTATCAGAAAAACATCACAAGAGAAGATTTTGCCGTAACTGCCATGATGTTTGTCGCTTATCAAAACAATATGGATTTTGGCGATATGCAGTATTTATATATAAACGGCGGGAGCTTGTCGAAAGTGTCGGAGGACGAGATCACTATGTTTGACGATCTTGCCGACTCCGAATATGGAAATTACATTATGACGGCGGCGGCAATGGGTATTGTGAAGGGAAGAGGAAATAATCTTTTCGATCCGTTTTCTCCGATCACAAGAGAAGAAGCTGCCGTGATGCTGAGCAGGGTTTACACCATGTACGCAAGCGACAAACCCGCACCCGAAAGCGAGGTTGCAGACATAGCGGATTCGGACAGCGTTTCCGATTGGGCAAGGGATTCCGTGAAAAAGGTTTATGCACTGAATATCATGCAGGGTATGCCCGACGGCACTTTTGCCCCAAAAAATCCCTACACCCGCGAGCAATGCTATGCAACGTTTGTAAGACTGTGCAAAAAAGCCGGTATAAAAAGCCGCTATCACGGAGACGACCTTTGCTTTTGGTCGTATGATGAATTGCTCGGAAACGTCAAAGGACAGCCAAATTATGAAAGCATATACAGCTGCGAAAACGATTTTTGTTCGGTCGAAGTCGGATTTGCGTCGGCTTTTTTCTCGGGCAGAAGCGGCTTTTGGATCGTTTATAAAAACGGAGGAAGAAAAGATATAATGGGACAGTTCGGAAAAATAAGCCCCTACAATTTCAATAAAGAATCTTTCAAATTCGGAGACGACGGAAAATCCTTATATTGCTCGTGGAGTGATATGACCGACGGCATTGAGGAAAAGCGAGAATATCGGATTGATTTGAAAAAGGCAATAGTTGAAATAGTCAACTGATAAACTTTAAGAAATGAGGAATGTTACAATGAAATCAAAAGTTGTGGCGGTTTATTTTCTTTCAATATTTTTGCTTTGTTCTGTGTTGACCGCTGTAAATGCAGACAACTCCGATAAAGAAAAATTGTATGCTGATGATAATACAATCGGCGATTGGGCTAAAAACAGCGTATATTCAATGAAAACACATAAAATAATGATTGGCGCAGACAACGATTCATTTTCGCCGAAAACACCTTTTTCGCTGGAACAAACCGTTGTTACATTGGTAAGAATTTACGAATATAAGTAAAACTGCAACTATTTTGCACTGTTGCGGATACCGTCTTTAAATCGGAGGAGAAAAGGCGAGGAGAGTTTATAAAAAAATCAATATAATTGAAAAAAGATAAAAATGCCGAATATGATTTGGCGGATAACTTATGTCCTTTTTTGCACATCGGTCGGCACACTTTTTTATATAACGCTGCACAATATGATGCTGCTATAATTACAGGGGTTGTTGCTTATTCGGCAACGCTCCTGTTTTGCGTTTATGACAACACCGAAACAAATTTAACCGCTTTTTTAAATTTATGTTTGACAACGGGGCGGTGTTGTGCTATAATTATTATATGATACAATAGCATATAATGTACTTTGATTTAAATATGAGGAGAACTAAGGCAGATGTCACAGGATAATATCAGGAATTTTTGTATAATTGCACATATCGACCACGGGAAATCCACTCTTGCGGACAGGCTTCTCGAAAAAACGGGAATGGTTCAGCAAAGAGAAATGGAACAGCAGCTGCTGGACAACATGGATTTGGAACGTGAAAGAGGAATAACGATAAAAGCACGTGCGGTGCGTATGAAATACGAGCAGGACGGGCAGGAATACGTTTTCAATCTCATAGATACGCCGGGACACGTAGACTTTAATTACGAGGTGTCGAGAAGCCTTGCGGCGTGCGAGGGAGCGATTCTCGTTGTGGACGCTTCACAGGGTGTTGAAGCGCAGACTCTTGCAAACACATATCTTGCCGTCGAACACGATTTGGAAATAATACCTGTTATAAATAAAATAGATTTGCCGAGCGCAAGACCTGAATTTGTTAAAGAAGAAATAGAAAACGAAATCGGCATAGACGCTTCGGAAGCGCCGCTTATATCGGCGAAGAACGGAATAAATATAGAAGATGTTTTAAAGCAGATTGTAAAGGCTGTGCCGCCGCCGAAAGGCGACGAGAACGCACCGCTCAAAGCACTTATATTCGATTCGTATTACGACAGCTACAAGGGCGTTATCGTATATATAAGAGTAAAAGACGGCAAAGTGAAGCCGGGAACAAAAATAAAAATGATGGCTACCGGAGCAGAATTTGACGTTGTGGAAACGGGATATATGCTTCCGCTCGGACATATCCCTTGCGACGGGCTTTCCGCAGGTGATGTAGGATATATTGCGGCAAGCATAAAAAATGTGCGGGATACGGCTGTGGGCGATACGGTGACTGAGGTGGACAACCCCACGGCAGAGCCTCTCGAAGGCTACAGAAAGGCTGTGCCTATGGTGTTCTGCGGTGTATACCCGGCAGACGGTGCGAAATATCCGGATTTGCGTGACGCACTCGAAAAACTTCAGCTGAACGACGCTTCGCTGACGTTCGAGCCGGAAACGTCCGTTGCATTGGGATTCGGCTTCCGCTGCGGTTTCCTCGGCCTTTTGCATATGGAAATTATCCAGGAACGCCTGGAAAGAGAATATAACCTTGATTTGATAACCACTGCGCCGAGCGTTGTATATAAAATAAATCTGACGAACGGCGAACAGATAAATCTCGATAACCCTACGAATATGCCGCCGCTTGCGAATATAGAATCTATGGAAGAACCGTTCGTTCGTGCGGATATAATAACGCCTACGGAATACGTGGGAAATATTATGGAGCTTTGCCAGGACCGAAGAGGAATATACAAGGATATGAAATATATTGATACGACACGTTCCGTAATACATTACGAGCTGCCGCTGAATGAAATAATATACGACTTTTTCGACGCAATAAAATCGAGAACGAAAGGATACGCTTCGTTCGATTACGAGATGAAAGGCTATGTGAAGTCGAAGCTTGTAAAGCTTGATATGCTCTTAAACGGCGAGATTGTGGACGCTCTTTCGTTCATTGTGCATGAGGAAAAGGCATATGCGAGGGGCAGAAAAATCGCCGAAAAGCTCAAAGAGAATATTCCTCGCCAGCTGTTTGAAATACCTATACAGGCGGCAATCGGAAATAAGATAATCGCCAGAGAAACCGTTAAAGCACTGAGAAAAGATGTGCTTGCGAAGTGCTACGGCGGCGATATAACGAGAAAGAAAAAGCTTCTTGAAAAACAAAAGGAAGGTAAAAAACGTATGCGCCAGGTCGGAAGCGTGCAGATTCCGCAGGAAGCGTTTATGTCGGTGCTGAAGCTTGATTAGAGGTGTTTACGTTCATATACCGTTCTGCAAAAGCAAATGCCCTTACTGCGATTTTAATTCATATGCCGGTATGCTTGAATATGAGGAAGAATATATATCCGCTCTGCTGAAAGAGGCGGAGCGGTTCAGAGGAATTGAAGCCTGCACGGTGTATCTCGGCGGAGGAACTCCATCCGTGCTGTCGGGGAAATCGCTGAATCGGCTTATGTCGGGACTTGGCGATATATTCAAAATATCGGAAAATGCGGAAATTACCATAGAAATAAATCCGAAAACGGCAGACAGGGAAAAGCTTATGATTTTCAAAGACCTCGGTATAAACAGACTTAGTGTGGGAATACAGTCGTTTAATAAAAATACGCTTAAAACTCTCGGGCGTATTCATTCGTCCGAAGATGCGAAAAATGTCGTTTCGGAAGCGGAAAAGCTCGGGTTTGACAATATAAGTGCAGATCTTATGTTTTCCGTTCCGAATCAGACGGCAGAAGAATTTGAAAACGATATTAAAACGGCGGTAAACCTTGGTGTGCATCATGTTTCGTGCTACGGGCTTAAGATAGAACCGGGTACAGTGTTTTATAAAAAAGGCGTGCAGTGTCTGCCGGACGAAACCGACCGCAGAATGTATGCGAGAGCAAAGGAAATACTCGAAGAAAACGGCTTTTTCAGATATGAAATTTCAAATTTTGCAAAGCCGGGGAAGCGGTCGCAGCACAATCTGCTGTATTGGAAATGCAGAGAATATGTCGGGCTGGGCTGCGGAGCACATTCTTATCTGAACGGTGAAAGATATTCGAATATAAAGGATATAAAAAAATATATATCGTCATGCGGAAGTGTGCACGAGAACGTGTGCGTTCTCTCGGAGCATGACAAAACGGAGGAAAGCCTGATAATGGGTATGCGCCTGGAAGAGGGTGCGGACTGCGGGCTTGTGCGCCGTTTGGGTACGGAAAAGGTGCTTGAAAAATATATCGAAAACGGATATATCAAAAAAGAAAATGAAAAAATAAAGTTTACGGATAAGGGATTTGACGTATCAAATTATATTCTGTCCGAACTTATATAAACGAAAGGAAGAATAAAAATGCTGAATTATATACAAGATGTCGGTATCGACCTCGGAACGTCGTCTGTGCTTGTTTATGTCAAGGGAAAGGGAATAGTTCTGAGAGAACCGTCCGTTGTGGCGGTAAATGCCGTTACGAAAGAACCGATAGCGGTTGGCAGACAGGCGCAGAGAATGCTCGGCAGAACGCCGGGAAACATCGTTGCCGTAAGACCTTTGAGCGACGGCGTTATCTCCGATTACGACTATACGGCGAAAATGCTGCGTGAATTTCTCAAGGCTTCGTGCAAAACGAGATTCATAGGTCCGAGAGTCATAGTATGCGTTCCGAGCGGAGTTACGGAGGTTGAAAAAAGAGCCGTAATAGACGCAACGATGCAGGGGGGAGCGTCCAAAGTAAGAATTATCGAAGAACCTATTGCTGCGGCAATAGGCGCGGGAATAGACATAACGCAGCCGTGCGGAAATATGGTCGTGGATATAGGAGGCGGCACAACAGATATAGCCGTTATATCGCTTGATGGCATGGTTGTTCAGGATTCCATAAAGACGGCAGGCGACAAATTCAACGATGCCATAATTAAATATGTAAGAAGAAAATATAATATGCTTATCGGCGAAAGAACGGCAGAAGAGCTGAAAATAAACATAGGCTGCGTGATTCCGAGGGAAGAAACGCTGCGTTCGGAGATAAGAGGAAGATGTCTTATAACGGGATTGCCGAAAACAATTTCCATTTCGTCCGATGAAATGGCGGAAGCACTGTTTGAAACGGCGGTTTTGATTGCGGACGCAGTACACGGTGTGCTTGAAAGGACACTTCCGGAGCTTGTAGGTGATATAAGCCAAAACGGCATTGTGCTGACGGGCGGCGGCGGTCTTATGTGGGGACTTGACATATTGCTGAAAAAACGTACCGGCATAGAGGTTCGCATTGCGGACGACGCTATTTCGTGCGTTGCGCTCGGCACGGGCAAAGCACTCGAATACATAAACAAGCTTCAGGACGAATCCGTAAAACGCAAGCTGATTTATTAAAAAAGGTAATAATCTCCTTATTTCTTGCCCTGCATAGGAGATTTTGCATTATATTATTTTATGCCGGTGCAGGGCGGCAGAACGGAGATTACAATGGCATTTATACAGCTTAAATTTTTCAGCGAAACGCTCGGCATACAGACCGAGGCATATGTAATAATTCCTCAGAAAAGCTCGGGCGGAGAAATAGGCATAGAAAACGGTGCAAAATCGGATAAATATAAATGCCTTTATCTGCTCCACGGCTTGAGCGATGACCATACTATATGGCAGAGAAGAACATCGATAGAACGGTATGCGCAGGAATACGGAATCTGCGTTGTTATGCCGAACGGCGACACGTCTTTTTATACGGATATGAAATACGGCAAAAAATATTATACATATGTCGCAAGGGAACTGCCGAGAATAATACGTGAATTTTTCAATGTGTCGGATAAACGTGAGGATAATTTCATAGCCGGGCTTTCTATGGGCGGCTACGGCGCTCTTAAAATAGGCATGAAAGAATGTGACAGCTTCTGTGCGGCGGCGGGTCTTTCCTCCGTGGCGGATATGATGAGCCAAAGAGAAACGTTCAAAAATGTTTTTGTGCCGATTTTCGGCGAAGATTATGAGATTCCGGACAGCGAAAATCTTTTCCGCATTGCGGAGGAAACCGATAAAAAGGCTAACAAACCGAGGATTTTCATGGGCGAGGGTACGGAAGATTTCATGTATGCGGACAATGTTCGGTTGAAAGAGCATTTTGAAAAACTGCATTTCGATTTCACATACAGAGAATCCGCAGGCACTCACTGCTGGGATTTCTGGGACGAATATATCAGGTATGTTCTTGAATGGATGTTTAAATAATGTCTACTGAACAAATGGTTTTGCGAAACCATTTGTGTGAAACCTTCGGTTTCACACCTAAAAACAGC
>CAKVOK010000079.1 GCA_934792465.1 uncultured Clostridia bacterium
CACTTGAACAATTACAAAATGCCGAAAAAATTAGTATATGAGTGCATTTTGTAATTGTTCAGCAGTCATTAATATAAAAATATATTTATAAATCAGAAAGCGAAAGGAATATAATCCAAATGAGTAAAAAATTCATACCTACAAAAAAACAGCTTGAATTCATGGATTGGGAATTCGGAATGTTTTTTCATTTCGGAATAAGGAGCTTTTTCCCGGGACATGACGATTGGGACGGTTTTCCGATGCCGGCGTCGGCGTTTAATCCGGAACATCTCGATTGCGCAAGCTGGATAAGAGCAGCAAAAAATGCCGGTGCAAAATATGCAATTCTGGTGACAAAGCACCATGACGGATTCGCAAATTGGCCGAGCAAATATTCTGACTATTCCGTTGCTCAAAGTCCGTGGAAAAACGGGACGGGAGATGTTGTGCGGGAATTTACGGACGCATGCAGGCTTTATAATTTAAAGGTGGGGCTTTACTATTCTCCGGCTCAGTGGGGAGGAACCGTGAAATTTGATAATGCCGAGGAATACGATGAGTATTTTATCAGTCAAATAAGCGAGCTTTTGACAAATTACGGGGAGATTGACTATTTGTGGTTTGACGGCTGCGGTTCGGAAAATCATGAATATGACATGAAACGAATAATTCATACTATCCGCACCTTGCAGCCGGGTATACGGCTTATAGGCAAATGGGACCCGGATACAAGGTGGATAGGCAACGAGGACGGATATGCGGATTCACCAAACTTAAATGTTGTTGAAAGGGTTGAATTTTCAATGTTTGCAAAGGAACAGGAGGATTTGGGTTCCGTGCGATACTTGCCTGCCGAATGTGATATGCGTATGCGTACATATACATGGTTCGACTGCTCATCAAACGCAGATACCGTTAAATCGGTTGAGGAGCTTATGGGTATATATGAATATTCTGTCGGCAGGGGTGCCAATCTGCTGTTGAATATAGGCCCGAATTCAGACGGACTGTTGCCGCCGGAGGACGCAAAAAGGCTAAAGGAATTCGGCGAGGCACTGAAACGTAAATACGGAACGCCGCTTGCGTTTGGGAAACCGGAGAAAATTTCCGAAACAAGCTATATCATAAAAACGGAAGAAGCTATGAACGAACGGAATGAGGCGGAAATAGGAAACTGCTTTGTCGATACGGTTGTTTTGCAGGAGGACTTAGCAAACGGTGAAAGCGTACTGTCTTTTCGTTTATATGCAGCTCTTCCGGGTTACAGCGAAAAGGAGATATGCATATTTTCGGGAGATAATATAGGTCATAAGCGCATATGCCGTTTTCCGCTTGTTAAAACAGGCACACTGCGTCTTGAAATAACGGAAAGCGACGGCGAAGTATTAATGAGAGATTTCAGGGCATACGGCGAAAATGCAGCGGTTTGGTACGGAGGAAGGGCAGCGGAATGATAAAAACAGAGGATATAGTATATTCATATTCGGACGAAAGAAACAACAGGCTGGACTTATATATTCCCGAAAGGGAATGTATTGCGGCATTTGTTTATTTTCACGGCGGAGGACTTGAATGCGGGGATAAGAGTGAAATTGAATTTGTAAACGGAATCGTACAAAAGGGCATTGCGGTTGCAAGTGTAAATTACCGAATGTACCCCGCTGCGGTTTATCCGGAATTTATCAGGGACGCAGCGGCGGCAGTGGCATGGACATACGGGCATATAGAGGAATACGGAGGCAAAAGAAAGATTTTTATCGGAGGAAGCTCCGCAGGTGCATATTTGAGCATGATGCTGTGCTTTGATAAAAAGTATCTTGCGCCATACGGCATAAGCGAGAGTGAAATTTCGGGATTTATACATGATGCGGGTCAGCCGACCGTCCATTTTAACGTTTTGAGAGAAAGAGGAATTGATACCAGAAGCATTGCGGTTGATGAGGCGGCACCGCTGTACCACGTAACGCATAATTTGAACTATCCGCCGATGTTGTTTACGGTGTCCGACAACGACATGACAAACAGATTGGAACAGACCAAGCTTATGATAAAGACGCTGGAACATTTTGAAAACGATATGTCCCGGATAAGGCTTAAGGTTATGGAAAACAGCGAGCATTGCAGCTATCTGAACACGGATTCGGAAAAGGGCAATTTATTTGAAAAAATTGTATATGATTTTATAACTGAACATTAAAGGGAGAGTGTGAGGGTGAAGAAAATATTATCAATAGGAAACAGCTTTTCGCAGGACGCACAGCGTTATCTGCATAAGGTTGCGGAGAATGAAAACGAAAAAATTCAATGCGTGAACTTATATATAGGCGGCTGCTCGCTCGGGCATCATTTTGTAAATATGATTGAGGACACGGCTGATTATGCATATGAGCTTAACGGGGAGGATACCGGAAAGGCGGTGAGCATAAAGCAGGCGCTGACAAGTGATGACTGGGATTTTGTAACGCTTCAGCAGGTAAGTCAAAATGCACCGTTTTTTGATACATATGTGCCTTTTTTGGAGAAACTTGCGGAGTATGTAAGGCAATATTCGCCGAAATCTCAAATATTGATGCACCAGACATGGGCATATGAAAAGGGGAGCGAAAGACTGCGAGAGGCAGGCTTTATTGATCCGCACGATATGCTGGAGCGGATAAAATATTCGTATGAAAAGGCGGCAAGACTGATTTGCGCAGACGGAATTATTCCCGACGGTGAAATGATGATGAATGCACTTGACGCCGGTGTCGGACGTATGCATCGGGATACATTTCATGCAGACCTTGGCATAGGGAGATATCTGCTTGCGCTTACGTGGTTTCATACAATTACGGGAAGAAAGGCGGCTTCCGAATATGATGATTTTGATGTGGAAGTGTCAGCGGAGGAAGTGAAAATCGTAAAAGGTCTGTAATTTTAAAAACGCATGATTTGTTAAAAAGGAGAAACGGATGAATATTTATAACCCAATGACGGATAAGTGGAATATCGATTCGGAGGATTATTTGAAAAGGCATGAGCTTGTTTTTCATGCTCCGGCGGAGGATCCGCTCAGAGGTATTCCGATTGGCGACGGCGACAGAGGGTATCTGATTTATACAAGTGAAAATAAGCTTGTAATAAATATTAATAAAACTGATTTGTGGGATGAAAACGGTGCGGACGATTTGGATATGTGGAATGATAATAATATCGAAAAACATACCGCATTGAGAAACGGCGCCGTACTGACGCTTGATTTCTCCATGCCGGTTTTCGAAACCATATATCAAAATAATTACGAATCCCGACTGTCAATCGGAAACGCAACTGCGTATACGGTTTCCGAAACACCGTTTTCAAAGATAAAATTCAAGGCATATGCAAGCAGGAAAAGCTGCGTCTGCGCAGCAAAAATAAGCGCTGATTTATCGGAAAAAAGCAGAGTGTCGGTTTCGCTTAAGCGCTGGGGAAGCCGCTCTTTTATGGGGTGGTATATTGCGGAGCGAAAGAAAACGGATATAGGGCTCGGCGGAACGCAAAGCCTCTTTGAAAATAACATGATGTTTATAACTCAAAAGCTGAAAAAGCGTGCTTTTTGCGTAGGTGTATTGAATACCTCCGCCGGATTTGAATATAAGTGTGTTAATACGCACGAGGTTTGTGCGGAGATATTTTCGGATAAGCTTGACGCAGAGTTATATATAACAGTAGAATGCGGAAGGACCGAGGAAGAAGCCGTAAGGCTTGCCAAGGAAAATTTAAGAAAAGCATATGCGGAGGGAAGCGAAAAGCTTTATGAAGAGCATATTAAGGAGTGGGGGGATTTTTATTCAAAATCCCGGATTTCTCTTGACAATGACGGCTTGGAAAATCTGTGGTATCTGAATTTATACTATGCAAATTCATCGTTCAGAGGGCAATATCCGCCGCAATTCTGCAACGGCATATGGGGATTTCAACATGATTTTATGCCATGGGTATATTACTTTCATTATAATATGCAGCTGGGGACTTTTCCGCTGGAAACCGCAAACCATCCGGAATTGCTTGCAACCTACTTTTCGTGGCGCAGAAACGGACTCGAACCGGCAAAAAGGTTTTGCAAAAAACACAAAAACATTGACGGCGCTTTTTATGCGGATGTGACGGATAAAAACGGAAATCCCGATGTCGGAGTCAAAGATAATTGTTCGTGCGGCGCGCTTATAGCCCATTCCATGTACAGTCATTATAAGTATACGGCAGACGAGGATTTTCTGCAAAAAACAGCACTTCCCGTTATGAAAGAAACTGCAAAAATGTATATGGAAATGCTGAAAAAAGGCGAGGACGGGTATTATCATTTTTATAAAACGCAGGCGTATGAGGCATCTCCGCTTTATGATGATTCCATAACCGACTTGTCGGCGGCACGTGCGTTGTTCGGAGATTTGTATGAGGCTACGGGAGAGGAAATTTATTATGAATATCTCGAGGAGCTTGCACCGTATACAATGCTTGAAACGGAAGACGATGAGCACGAAAACGGAAAATACTTATGGGGAATAGGCAAGGGCGATGATATTTGCGGAACAAAGATAATGAGCGTCGGCAGAGAGTGTGCCTCCGGGATTTTCGGCAGACGAAATTACGGCAATCCCGCAAAGATTACTTTGGAAAGCTTCCCCGATACGGAAATGTCGCCTGTGTATCCGGCAGGTGTTTTGGGTCTGGCGGATGAGGGAACGGAGCTTTTTAACGCCATGGTTAATCAGATTAATTTGCATCCGAACTGCAAGCGTCCGCAAAAAGTGTCGCTGTACGGAGAAGCCGGGGACAGCGAAAACATATGTATGCACTGGTGCCTGCTGCCGATATATATGGCACGCATGGGAATGGGCGAAAAACTGACGGAGCTGCTGATTGATACCGCTTCAACGTGGCTTGTGTATCCGCAGGGAATGGGGACGGAGGGCCCTTACGGGCTGCATGCCGATATTGGGATAAACCGCTGGAAACGTTATCCGCTAAGAATTGTGGATAATGATAAAAGCGTGAACGGAGCTATGTGGAGATTTCGGCATTTCGATTACGAAACACTGCCGATTATTTCTGCGGCAATAAACGAAATGCTTCTGCAAAGCTATGACGGAGTTATAAGAATTTTTCCGGCAGCTCCGAATGTGAAAAATACCGCATATATGCTTGCTGCGGCAGGCGGATTTAAAGTAAGCGTTCAAAAATCGGGAAACTTCATGGGAGTAAGCATATATTCGCCGTACGGCGGAAAATGCCTGTTAAAGCAAGCTGAGGGATTAAGCGGAAATATAAAGGTATTTTTCGGTAACGAAATTATTGATGAATTTATTGCGGATACGGAAACAAGAAAATCCGAAAAAGTTTTCGTATTTGACACGCTGCCGGGCAGACGCTATGTTTTGTGCGATAATACAGAGGTTTTCGGAACTGATGAAGCGGAAATTTACGTAAACAGTCGACCGAAAAAAATCGGAGAGATGACGCTCGGCACGGAATGTGAATATTGATGTAAAAATAAATTTTTGGGGTGATTACCCGATACGGGAGGAAGAAGATGAAGAAAGCATTCAGAATTTCAAACGACAGATATTTTAGTGATAAAGAATTTGAAAAGCATATTGAATTTGTAAAGAAGAATATTGATACAATCGATGAGGCGGCGATTTTCTTTGAATATTGCCACCATGCCTATATGCCCAAGGACGAACTCGAAAAACGTGCGGACCTTATAAAAAGAAGGATAGAAGCGTATCGTGCGGCAGGTGTAAAGAGCGTCGGTATAAATGTACTTAATACAATCGGGCAGACGGAGGAAGCGTGGGATGTTATGCAGACGCCGCCGTTTCGGACGATGGTAGGCTATGAGGGGTTTGTGTCGAAAGCGTGTTTGTGTGTCAATACTAAGGAATTCGAAGAGTATACAATCTTTAAATATACCCTTCTTGCCAATACAAATCCTGATTTTATCTGGCTGGACGACGATATGAGGATAGAAAATCACGGTTCGCCGTATCCGTGCTTCTGCGATTCATGCTTATCATCGTTCAACGAAAAATACGGATATTCGTTTGACAGGGAGAGCCTTGTTGAGATGCTCAATTCTCCGGACGGCGAAAACGTAAGGTGTCAATGGATAAAGAGCAATCATGATAAATTGTATAATGTTGCAAGGTTGTGCGAACAAGTTATACATAAGGTTAATCCGTCAATCATTACGGGACTTATGGGCGGCGGTATAGAAGAAAGCTGGTACGCAGCATACAATCCCGATACACTTCTTGAGGCATTAAAGGGTACGAAGGCTCGGCCGGGTGGATATTTTTATAATGACGATACCCCGACGGGAGTAATCAGCAATATTACAAATATTCAAAGGCAAACCGTCTTGTTTTCTCAAAATGTAAATGATATACAATATGAGTACGAAACATATCCTTATGTGAATTTCGGAAAATCCGTAAAAATATCGGATTTCGAGGTGTGTGCGGCAATTATGGCAGGCTGCAACGGCATTGCATTCAATACGGGATATGACAGACAAAATATTGCGGATTTAATCAGAAGAAGAGAAAAACTGTATAATATTGTTGAAAAATATTCATGGGGCAAAAGAACAGACGGAGCATATGTGATGTATAGTCCGAACTTTGCACCGAGAAAGAAGGTTGACGGTGATTTCTTTACATTAGAGGATACATACAGGGTGTGGGATGCGACAAACAACACAACGGAAATCGGAATTGCTCAGGCAGGCTGTGCCGCAGATTCATGTGTTTATATACTGACCGATAAAATGGTCGAAGGATATACGGATGATGAATTAAATGAAATACTGAAGAAAAACGTTTTGATGGACGGGCGATCGGCATATCAGCTGATATGCCGAGGGTTCGCAGATTATATCGGTGTCGATAATGCAAAATATTATACAAACGGCATCAGTGAGCATTATACGGAACATTGCATAAACGGTGCGGACAGCGGATACACACGAACAATAGCAATGACGTTTTTTTATAAAAAAGATTTGAAACGATGCCGTTCGTATTCCTTTAATCCGTTGCCGGGTGCCGAAACCGTAAGCGAAATTTGCGATATTAAAGGCAAAAAGCTGGGGATTTGCTCAACAATATTTAAAAATAAATACGGCGGCAAGATTGCCGTAATGGGATATGCTGCATTTTCTTTTTTGCGAACGCCGGAAAAAACAGAACAGCTGAAGAATATCTTTGATTGGCTGACAGACGGAAACTTCCCTGTTAGAATTTGTAAACCGCTCAGAGTTATGCCTATTATACGAAGTGATGAAAATGACGGAATATTGGCTCTTTATAATTGCTGGTATGATGATACGGAAAACTTTGAGGTCGAAATAAGAAAGGAAAATATTGATTCCGTATTTGAAGTAAGCGAAGACGGGAGGCTTATTCCTGCGGAGTTTGAACCTTGCGGCAAAGGGGTTAAAATCAATGTTAAAAATATTATCGGATGGAGTTATAAGGTGTTTGTATTTCTAAAGCGGAAAGATGTGTAAACAGAAACGGAAACAAAATCAATTATGACGAAAACGGGAATCGCCAAACTTATGGTACCCCCAAGTCAACAAAAAACGGAATGAGCTGATGAGGTTTTGCAACACGCCGGGAACAAGGCAGAAAATGCAGGATTTTATCTTTCAAAGCCGCATTTGCTTTGTAATATCATATAAAAAAGCACAAAAAAAGCCGCCCGGTATAAAGGCATTTTTCCTCTATACCGGGCGGTCTGCTGTGCCGTCACCAATTTCCTGTTCGGAAATCTTTATTCAGTGTTACTTTGTTTCAGTCTTTTTGATTTCGGGTTTTGTGATAATTACTTTCTGCTCCTTTTCAACCCATTCGACGCTTGCTCCCAAGTTTTCGGAAATAAAGCGGATAGGGGTGTAGGTGCGGTCGTTTTCGATAAACGCAGGACTGTCAAGCTTGATTTCCTTGCCGTTTACATAAGCAATGTCCGAACCGATATAGATCAGAATTGTCACGTCATCACTTGTTTTAAGATTTTTCCCTTTAATCGTCACAAGTTCTTTATCGCCGTCCCACGAAACATCAGCACCGAGGTTTTCGGCAACAAACCTTGCCGGAAGCATTGTGCGGTCTTTTTCGATTTTCGGAGCAACGTCGTTCGATTTCGTTTTTCCGAATACCTGTGCGTCTTTTTTGCCGATTGTTAAGATAATCTGATTTGCCGAATTATCCTTTTCCGTCCATTTTGCATAGAGTGTGAAGCTCTTTGTTACCTTTGCGGAAAAATCGTACTTGGTTTTGAGTTCCTTATCCGAGTACCAACCGTCAAAATCAAAGTTTTCCTTTGTCGGCGCCGTCGGCTCTTTCATAACGCTGTTTCTTGTAACGGTCTGATTTGAAACCTTGCTGCCGCCGTTTGATTCAAACGATACGGTGTAGCGTGAAGTGCCTCGTCCGCCGCCACCGCCTGTGTATCCATCGGTGGAGTCAAAGGTATAGGTCAGAATAACGCTGTTCGCATGGACACCGCCGGTCAGCACGGGGTTGACCGCAGCCGTTTTGCCTTCGATATCGTTATAGGTGGACTTTTCGGAAAATACGTCTGTGCCGGCGGTCTTAAGAGTAATATTCACTGTGTAGACCGTACCGGGACGGAATGTATCGCCAATGGCAAGAGTGGTACCGTCCGCAGCCTTCCACTCGGTGCTCTCCACATAATATGTACTGTCGGTGGAGGCAGCTGTTGTAGCAGCAACATCCCTGACGGGCTTGGCAACGGTCAGATTTTCTACCTTGATGCTGGTCAGCGCAGGGATTACAGTTTCGCTTCCTGCCTTCACAGCATGGCAGTCTGCGCACTCCTCATGCTGCTTGCCATCTGCGTTGGGGGTTGCGGGGGTTACTGCCACCAACTGCCAGTTGTGGTTGGCGGTTTCGGTGTAGTTTTCGGTTTCTCCGGTCTTTTTGCACTTGGAGCAGGTACGTCTATGGGTGGTGTCATCAACCTTCGTCCATGCGGAGAAGTCGTGGGTTTCCGCCTTGAAATCGTCGCCGGCTGTGCAGGTCTTGGTATGCGTACCGGGGTCCATGTACACCCAAGGCTGCGCATCGGTATCGTGGGTATGGCCGACCGTTACGGTGCAGCTTGCGGA
>CAKVOK010000080.1 GCA_934792465.1 uncultured Clostridia bacterium
AGTTGTAAATATTTCTCACAAAGGAGAGTGGTTTTTATCTATCGCCAAGAAATTATTAAAGACATCAGTTTTTTCACATCACAGCCACAAGCTAATTTTTACGATGAACTGTTCACGAATCTGGATTTGAGTTGTATTCCCGAATACAATTTCAAAACAAGTCGTACAAGTTACAGCAATCATGCTATGATTTGCGCTTTCATCGTTATGATTCGTGTATTTTTACACATCTCTAATAATATTATCAAAGTTTCCTGATTTAATAAATACGTTTGCTTACGAAAATGTTTATTGTTCTCCCTAACCCTAATACCCGCAAATTAATAACCTGCCGCTTTTCCCGCACAAAACTCACAATCAATAACAAGTAATTACTCTGTATTATTAATTTTCTTACTTTGTCATCTCTCATATTGTTTGGAATAAATTGAGTTTTAGCTTAAATTTATTATAACATAAAAATTTACTATATGGAATGTAAAAAAACAAAAATTTTATGTACATTTTTAAGCTTCCGGAAATGTCAATAAATGTGCTGTCAAAAAAACCATTATTTTGACTCCAACTATTGACAAAGAACCTATTTTCAATGCCCCTTCGGAATTTTGTGTATCATAGGTATCAATCTCAAGGATTATACCATACTGATTATGCTTACGGGATGGAAAAAAATACAAAGAATTATGCACTTTTTAAGTTTATAGAATTTTGGCATTGTTTTTATATATCTTATAACGATAAATATAAATATCCTAATTTTATATAATTTAACAATATATATTAAACAGTATTAAACCTTCTTTGTCCGTTTTTAATATCATTTTTAGAAACATTTAGAAACATTTTAAAAAGAGTAAGTTTTCAGCATTGACATTCGGCGTTATCTGTGATAATATTAATATGTAATTTTAAAAACACCGGCACAAAAAGGGAGATTAAAATGAAGAATGAATATACCGTTAAGTCAAACCACCAGTTAATGGCAAATTTCAACAAGCTGCATTTTACGCTGCTTGACTCAGGTTACGCAAAAGTGAACTCCGAATGGACGACCTGTGACTATAAATACCCGTGCACTTCGCCTTTTTCACGACTTTACTATATCGAAAGCGGTGAGGGCTTTATACACTTTAATAACAAAAAAATACATCTCGTTCCCGGATATATGTATCTGATGCCTATTTACTTACCCATCCATTTGGAATGTCCATTTTCAATGACACAGCTTTATTTTCATATAACAAGCACACAAAACGATGATCTGGACTTGTTTGAGAAATGCGATGATGTTTACTTTGCAAAAACAAGCTTAAATCATATAAAAAAATTAAAAAAAGCTTACTTTTGCGGAAATTATGCGGATATTTTTACTCTGCAAAACAGCATTTCCTCCGACATTCAAACGCTCATAAAAGGAATCTCCGTTCTTGAACAAAAGCCTGCCGAATATTCATCGATAGTAAAATCGGCGATACATTTCATCAATAAAAATTTATACATTACACTTACCGTTCCAGAAGTGGCGCACGCACTTAACGTTTCAAATTATACGCTCTCGTCACTTTTTAAAAAAGAGATGAAAAAGACGATAGGACAATATATAGACGAAAGAGTAATGCAAAGAGCTCTTGAGCTTATGCTCTACAACAGCGAGATGAGCATCAACGATATAAGCTCTGAACTGGGTTTTTGCGACCAGTTTTACTTTTCAAAAAAATTTAAAATTTTTGCCGGCGAAAAGCCGCTCTCCTTCAGATTAAAACGCAACATTAAGAATTCAGGAAAATAAAATCCAAAATCGAAAGCAATGCACGTTTTATGTCAAAAATACATATTTTTTTATATTTTTTCCATTCCATAAGCATAATAGGTATGGTATAATATAGTCAAGACAAAATATAAAAAGCTTAATTATGTTTTATTGCGATTGCCAATCAGACGGTAAGTAAATAAACTTAATTTCTTTTGATAAAACAATTATAAAATGAAAGTGAGTCAATAAAATGTCGTCTTATATCACAAAGAAAACACAAGGTAATACGAAATGGTTTACAAACGACAGATTCGGAATGTTCATTCATTGGGGCTTGTATTCAATGCCTGCACGACATGAATGGGTAAAACTCTATGAAGAAATCCCGGAAGAAAAGTATGATAAATATTTTAAATACTTTGAACCGGATCTGTTTGACCCGTCCGAATGGGCAAGGTGCGCCAAAGCCGCAGGAATGAAATATGTTGTCTTTACCGCAAAGCATCACGAGGGATTTTGTATGTGGGACAGCAAATACACAGACTATAAGTGTACGAATACGCCGATAAAGCGTGACTTGCTGAAAGAAGTTGTTGACGCTTTCAGAAAAGAGGGAATACGAATAGGTCTGTATTATTCATTACTTGACTGGCATCACCCCGATTATCCTTTGGATGCTCTTCACCCAAGGCGAAGATGCGAAAACCCGACAGAGGTCAATAAATCCAGAGATATGAATAAATATGTAGAATATATGAAAAATCAGCTCACAGAGTTGTTGACGAATTACGGCAAGATTGATAGTTTGTGGTTTGATTTTTCGTGGAAGGACGATGCGCACACGATTCCGTATTACAACGGACAAAAGTGGTATAAGGGAAAGGATGCATCGGATTGGAAGTCGGAAGAGCTTATAGAACTCGTTCGCTCGTACAACAGTGAGATAATAATAAATGGCAGAATAGGCATAGAACAAGATATATGGACACCCGAACAGTATGTTCCCAATGGATGGATGAGGCATCCCGAAAGCGGCGAATTGGTTGTATGGGAGGCGTGTCAAACCTTCTCGGGGTCGTGGGGATATTTCAGGGATGAAATGTCGTGGAAGACGCCCGAAACATTAATCGAAATGCTGATACGGATAGTAGCCCAAGGCGGAAATCTTATTATGAATGTCGGGCCGACTTCGAGAGGATGCTTTGACGAGAGAGCGAAAAATGCGCTTGATGTATATGCGAAATGGATGAAGTATAACAGCCGCTCGATATACGGGTGTACAAAAGCCGAACCCGAATGGGTGGCGCCTGACGGATGTGTCCTTACTCAAAGCGAGGATTCTAAAAGATTATACATACACCTGACGGAATATCCGGTAGGAGGCATTGTGTTTCCGAAAATGGCGGGCAAAGTGGATTATGCACAGTTTCTTCATGACGGAAGCGAAATTATGATAAACAACGTAAGATGCAGCAGAGCCGGAGATGTAACGGTCGGTCAGCACAAAGATGACTTGGTGGTTGAAATTCCCGGTATGAAACCGAATGTTTTAATACCCGTTATCGAATTGTTTTTAAAATAAAAACAAAATTGAATGGCACAAAACAATATAAGCGATTCGGCATAATAAATACGTTCAACAAATTCGAAAAGGCGTGGCGTTGATGTTAATATTAATGTAAAAGTTTTAACCGGTACAAGTTTAAGACAAATTATTGATGTTGCTGTTTTGCCGGTGATTACGGCATTGTGTCCGATATCTTCTGCGATGACAGGCGGCATTGTCTTTCGTATAGGAGATGTAAATGTGGAGAGCTACTTGAATAATGCGGATATTTTGCTCGACATAAATTATAATACAAAAAGCCCGACTTAATCGAGTTCTACAGGGACGAGAAACCAATATATCGCATCTTAGAAGATAACAACAAATATTTTAACATATCTCCGAATTACTCGAATTTCGGATATTGGGTTATTACACATAGTAAACGTTCGGGAATTTGAGATTTTCGGAAACGGCAAAAAATACATAATCTTTTTCTTTGCATATACACAACTGTTTTGATATAATGCAATTGTAATAAAATGAAATGACGCTTGATAAAACTATCCTTAAGCGGAAGATTAAGAGGAGAGCAATTATGACAACATTAAATTTAAACATAAATTCGGTAAGAGATTTTGAAAAGGGTTTATTACGCATAGCGGATGTTCGGGGATTTGAGATTTCCGAAAACGGCAAAAAAGTAAATATCAGCAAGGGAAACGGACTTTCCGTAGCGGAAAGAAATGGTGAATATTACATTGAATATTCGCTTCCGTCCGAATTTTTCCGAGCTGTATCTATGCTGGCGGGATTGATTCAAGAAAACAGAACGGGTTTTAATATATGCGAAAAGACAAAAACGGATATGTGCGGTGCAATGATAGATTGCTCGCGCGGAGCGGTTATGAAGCCTTCTGCCGTAATTGACTTTATGACGTATATGGCAATGATGGGAATGAATACCTTAATGCTCTACACCGAGGACATCTATCGGCTTGAGGATTACGAATATTTTGGATATTTGAGAGGAAGATATTCGGATGATGAGCTTAAAGAAATCTGTCTTGCGGCAGAGGACTTAAAAATAGAGGTTATCCCATGTATTCAGACGCTGGGGCATCTGGCAAAGACGCTGCGCTGGGGCTATGCGCAGGATATGAAGGACGACCCCGATGTTCTTTTGATTGATGAAGAAAAGACATATGATTTCATCGAGGCAATGATAAAAAAGTGGAGAAAAATCTGTAAAACGGATAAAATTCACATCGGTATGGACGAAGCCGAGGGAGTGGGACTCGGAGAGTATTTCAACAGGCACGGTTATTGCGACAGATACGAAATTATGCTGCGCCACGTTCAAAGGGTAACCGATATAGCGGCAAAATACGGTTTTAAGCCGATGATGTGGAGTGATATGTTCTTTAAAATCGGCTCAAAAAAGCGTGATTATTATGATCTTGATGCGGAAATTTTACCGAGCCTGTCCGAAAAAATTCCGACAGACGCATCGCTTGTATACTGGGATTATTATCATCACGATGTTGAGTTTTACAGAACTATGCTAAAAAAACATAAAGAGTTCGGGCGCAATATTATATTTGCCGGCGGTGTATGGCTGTGGCGAGGCTTTTGTCCGCAATATGACAAAACGTTCGACACCACGCTTAAGGCTATGACTGCCTGTGACTGTGAGAACATAAAAAGCGTCATTGCAACGATGTGGGGCGATGACGGCGGTGAAGTGAGCAGGTATTCAATGCTTTTGGGCTTACAGCTTTTTGCCGATTATGCACATTGTGACAGAGTAAGCATTGAATGTGTAAAAGAGAATTTTAAGCTTTGCTTAGGTTATGATGCCGACGCATTTATCGCATTGGATTTTGATAATATTCCCGCAAAGAAAAAGGATGCTTTGGCGACCTCCAAACAAATATTCTATCAGGATATACTGCTCGGCTTGTTTGACCGAAATTTTGCGGAATATAACATCGAGGGATATTATGAAGATTTAATTAAAAAGCTTGCAATATTGCCGAATCAAGGGAAAATGAAATATCTTTTTGATTATTATCGATTTCTTGCCGCAATCCTTAAAAAGAAATGTCATCTCGGCGTAAAAATCCGCAGGGCATATAAGGAGCACGATACGGATACTTTGCTAAAGTGTGCGGATATTCTCGGCGAGTTGTGCAATGATTATGATGAATTTTATAAAAAACTTTGTATTGTATGGGAAAGAGAAAACAAGTCGTTTGGATTTGAAGTGTTTGAGGAAAGAATAGGCGGTATGCTTATGCGGTTTAGGTCTGCATATAAAAGAATAAAAGAGTATTGCAGCGATGAAACCGAAAGAATAGATGAGCTGGAAGAAGATATTCTGTGGTATGGTGACAAAACCTCGGAGGGTGAGCTTCTATCGACTCATTTTTATAATGATATGAGAGTGTTTTAGACGATAAGACTGCCCCTTGAGCAAATATGATACGAAAATGAAATGCTGCATTTGCGGCGGGAAAGAAGAAGTGTTTATGAATATAATATCTCATATACGAAATAGAACTCAGTGTTCGGATATGGAATGAAATAAGAGATAAATTTGATGAAATAGAAATCGAAAACAAAGCTTTAAAGGAATTTATTTCAAACAGCATTGAATACGTACTTAGGTTTTATAGTATAATTAACATAGTTTTTAGAATTTATGCGAAGTGCAGAAAAATGAAAATGCAAAAGACCTTCTTGAAAAGTATGATGATGCATGGACAAGATATCTCGAACTTGAAAAAAGAAATCAAGCTTCAAGCAGCTTTAATGGAGAGAGATTTGAAGGAATAAAAGGTGTTGACGAAACATTAGAGTTCTGTCTGGAGAATCTTGCTTAGAAATTTAGTGCTTGAACAAGATATAAGCCAATACTTTCGTATGGCTAAATAACAAATCAAAAGAGAAAAGGTGGAAAATGTGAAATGAAAAACAAAATTAGTAAGAAAAAAAGTGATTTTTTAGATATGGAGTTTGGGGTATTTTTCCATTTCGGAATCAGAACGTTTTATGAGGGACATACCGATTGGGATGGCAGACCTATGCCGATTGAAGGCTTTAAACCAACTGAATTGAATTGTGAAAATTGGATATCCTGTGCTTGCGATGCAGGAGCAAAATATGCAATTTTAGTTTGCAAGCATCATGATGGATTTGCAAATTGGCCGTCAAAATATACGGATTATGCTATTCACAACACATCCTACAAAAACGGAAAGGGTGATATTGTTGATGAATTTGTCAAAGCTTGCAGAAAATACGGATTAGCCGTTGGACTGTATTATTCACCGGCACAAGAAGGATATAAAGAAATATCCGATGATGTGTATGATGAGTTTTTTATTAATCAGATAAGCGAACTTTTAACAAATTATGGCAAAATAGATTATTTATGGTTTGACGGATGTGGCTCTGAAAATCATAAATATGACATAAAACGAATTGTTGATGTTATACGTCGATTGCAGCCGGATATACTTTTATTCAACATGTGGGATCCGGATACGCGTTGGGTTGGAAACGAGAGCGGAATTGCACCGATTGACTGCAAATATGTGACAAACAGAGTTCCGTTTTCGGAAAAAACAACCGAAGATGATGAACTCGGAGAAGATGTATTCCTGCCATACGAATGCGATTGTTGTATAAGAGATAGTTGGTTTTATAATGAAAAAGATAATAATACTGTAAAAAGTGTGGATGAGCTTGTAAGTTTGTATTATTATTCGGTTGGAAACGGTGGAAATCTGCTGTTAAATCTTTCGCCTGACAGAAGAGGATTGATTCCGGAAAAAGACAGAAATAATCTACTGGGTTTCGGAAAAGAAATAAAAAAACGCTTCTCAGACCCTGTTCAAGCAGAAAGACTTGACATGGATGATGGAATAACATTAACATTTGATGAGATGCCGATTGTTGAGCATATTGTTTTAAAAGAAGACCTCACAGGCGATGATTTTGTTACTGAATTTGATATATATATTCAACCTAATAAATGCGGAGAAAAAGGTGTTAAAATATATAGCGGGAAAACGATTGGCCATAAGAGAATCGTAAAAATACCGCCTATATCATTGCAAAGTATCAGAATAGTTTGCCGTTCACCAAAGGATCAATATAAAATCGACAAGATTTATGTATATGAGAAGAAATAGGTTTTGGAGTAGTATAATATAAATAGAGTCGACAAACCCCAAAAAATCTGATATAATAAAATAAATCAGAAAGAGGGAAAGAAAATGTCAAAGTACAACAAAGAATTTAAAGAGGAAGCGTTAAAGCTATCCGATGAAATCGGAGTCAAAAAGGCAGCGCTGCAATTAGGATTACAATACTACACACTGGCGGATTGGAGAAAGGCTCGCAAGTATACAAAAAAGCATACTGTGGTTCTGACAGAAAATGAAGCTAATGCAAAAATATGCGAGCTTGAACGTGAAAATGCAGAGCTTCGCCTGGCAAATGAAATCTTGAAGGATGCTCTCGGTTTTTTTGCAAAAGACCGGAAGAGGTAAAAACAGCTGAAAGGCATACATTTGTTTTGAAATACAAAAATAGATACACAGTAAAATTAATGTGTAAAGTCTTGAAAATCAGCGAATCCGGATATTATAGGTGGTTGAAAAACAAGGACAAGCCTTCCAAGCTACAGCTTCTTCCGGTCAAAATAAAAGAAATCTTATCCGAACATCCCGATAATGCGAATTACGGATATGACCGCATACATAAAGCATTAGAAATACGTGGGATTAAAGTGAGCAGAAATACAGTATACCGTGCTATGAAAGAGGGTTCTTTAATCCATAAATCAAGGAAACCGCATGGTATAACAAAGGCAAGCACAGAGATACAGGATAAAGAAAATTTAATAAAACGTGATTTTACGGCAGCTGAACCTGTAAAAAAACTATTAACGGATATTACAGAAGTTCAATGTTCAGACGGCAAATTATATATTTCGCCGATAATGGATTGCTATAACGGAGAAATACTTACCGTTGAAATGCGTGACAATATGAAAAAAGAATTATGTATGGATACGGTGCATCAGTTGAAGCAGAGATATGGTAATTTGCAAGGGGTAGTATTACACAGCGACAGAGGAAGTCAATACACAAGCGAGGCATATCGGAAATTATTAAAAGCCTGCGGAATAATGCAGAGCTTAAGCGGCACAGGGCATTGTTATGATAATGCAAGAATAGAAAGTTTTTTGCAACGCTTAAGAAGGAAAAACTATATCAAATTCCGACATATCGCATGAAAAAAGAAGAAGTCAAAACAATTGTATTCAGGTATATTTTCATATACTATAACAGAATAAGGCTGTATACCGGTAATCCGGGATGCTTGCCACCGAGCGAATACCGTATAAGGAACCGTGAAAAGACCGTGGCATAAACTTTCTTCAACCGGCGGCATAGATTATATTCAGAAATAAAAATCTGTCAAGGTTAATACAGAGCGCCTTGGCGACCTTGACAGATTTCCGTTTCCGAATGGATTGTTGGTTATGCCGATTGAAGAATTAAAGTAGTTTCAGAAATTTGGGGTAAATTTCGACTGCACATTTATTGACATTTCCAAAACAGCAAAAAACCTTGCACTTTTGTTTTATGGGAGTTATAAAAATGTATAAATATAGAAGCAAACAAATCAGTT
>CAKVOK010000081.1 GCA_934792465.1 uncultured Clostridia bacterium
GCACTTATTATACCACAAATTTCTCAAAAAGCCAATACTTTAGCCAATTTTTATTTATTCAGCAGTCATTAATTATAAGCACGAAGCCTATAATTATGCAAAACATCATTCTTACAAGATTAAATCTTACCGCATCGGACATTTCTTCTGTCAGTCCGCTTGTTTTTTTGCCGCAAAATCCTTTTATGTTTCCGCATAAAACGGATATTGCCAAATAAAAATATCCCATTTATCTGTACACTCCGAGATAATCTTTATTAATTTCAAACAGCTCATCACACATATTCTTAATCTCATCAAGGCTGCACACCGCAGACGAAAGAGGGTCCATATACACGGCATGATAAACGTCCTCTTTTGATTTTCTCATCGCAGCGTCCACGACAAGGCTTTCTATGCGTGCAGTCGTATTTACCAGTATTGCAAGATGCGCCGGCAGCTCTCCGCATATCGTCGTTTTGATACCTGATTTGTCCGCAACTACCGGCACTTCTACGCAGGCATCGTCCGGCAGGTTTGGTATCGAACCGTGATTTATTACATTGCCGTTGAATATAAAAGGTTTGCCGTCCCCTATTCTGGCATTAAATATTTCCGCAGCATATTCAGGCGATTTTTTCGTATCTATATCACGGCTCAGATAGTCGTCATATTGCTTTTCGGGATTCTTTTTGCGTTCCAGTCTTAATTTGAGCGAAAACGCATATTCGCCCGGATTCCAGCCCGTTGAATGTGTACAATACTTCTCTATTAAATCAGGACGTTTTCTGAACCATGCATTATATTCCGAATTGTGTCCGCTCGATTCCGTGGGGTAATATCCAAGCTTTAAAAACATTTCATTTCGCACAAGCTCTTCATTGTAGATTTTTTCGTCTTTCATCTTTTCTCTGAGCAGCGGATATAAGTCCTTGCCATTATGTTTAAATTCCGTATAAAACGCCTGATGATTCACGCCCATGCATTTATAATCTATTTCATTCGGAGGTATTCCGAGCCAGCCGGCAAGCATCGCTGCGGTATGCTGAACGCTGTGGCACAGTCCCGTCACTTCGACATTCGTATGCTTTTGCATTGCTCCGCAAAGCATGGACATCGGATTTGTATAATTAAGAAAAACCGCATTGGGACAATACCTTTCTATATCTCTGCATATATCAAGCATCAGCGGAATATTTCTCAACGCTCTGAAAATTCCGGATACGCTTCTCGTATCTCCAACATTAATATCAATGCCGTATTTTTTCGGTATCTCTATATCATATCTCCAGATATCCACGTCGCCGTTAAAGACCGTACACAAAACGCCGTCTGCGTTTTTCAACGCTTCCTCCCTGCTCAACGTAGGTATTATTCTGCAATTCGGTTTATCCATGGCAACCGTAATTTTTTTGCAAATTTCCGTTATTCTCTCAAGATATTTCGGGTTAATATCCGCGAGGTATATTTCGCTGTCGAAAAAAGCTTCAAAATGAAGCAGGTCGATTATGCAGCTTGTGGTAAACTGCAAGCTACCGGCACCTATAAAAGCAAATTTTTTCATTCTGCATCCTCCCTTTCTTTTTACAAATATTATACTACATATCATTGCGGCAATCAATTGAATTTACTGTCGTTATATAGCACAAACCGGCTATTGACAAATTGTATATTTTGTTGTAAAATATATTCGGAGGCGGTAAACATGATTATTTCCACCGAGCGTACAAGTGAGGAATTTTTAAGATTAAACAGCTGCGCAAGGCAGCACATTTACTTCAACGATTTTCATACATTACGAGAAAACGGGCGGAGCGACTGGCATATTCTGTACATAACGAACGGCTGTTGTTACATAGATTACGACACCGTTCCGCAAAAGATTGACAAAGGCAGCATGATTCTGTACAGACCGTTTGAACGTCAAGCCTACAGATTTCCGAAAGAATATGATACCCTGTCCTGTTACATTCATTTTTGCGGCAGGGGCTGCGAAGAAATACTTTCAAATGCCGGAATTACCGAGCGAATAACATATGTGGGACTCAGCGGAATACTTGATAATCTATTTACCAGAATGTGTGAAGAATATACCGTAAAAAAGGCTATGCATGAAGAAATATGTTCGGGAATTTTGTACGAATTTTTAATGCAGGCAGGCAGACTGAATTACTATCACAAAAATAATATAGATATACGAAACTCAAACAATATGAATAAAATATGCGAACAAATGTATTATGACCTTGCGAAAAACAAGTCCGTCAAAGACTATGCCGATATGTGCTGCCTGAGTATTGACCGTTTTTCTCACTCGTTCAAGGAAAGTATCGGCGTTCCGCCGAAGCAGTATATTATGAAGCTGCGTATCGGCACTGCCTGCGAGCTTTTGGCAAATACCGCTCTCGACCTTGCAGCCGTTGCCGAAAACATCGGCATATCCGATGTAAACTACTTTTGCCGAATGATTAAAAAATACACGGGAAAACCACCGTCGTATTTCCGAAAGTAAATGCCGCATATTTAACCTTTCAATCAATGTATCTTACAGAAAATGAGATACATTGATGCCCCGGGGTGTGTGAAATTATTTCTGTAAATTCTGCTTTTGCGATAGAAATTTTGTAGTACTTTCGATGTTCTGCCGACTTGGAAAGAGGAAACGGCACGCAAAAAGGCAGAAGCTTATGCAAGCGTTTTTGAGGACGAATGCAGAAAGGGAATAAAGGCAGATAATCGCCAACGCTTTGACGGCTACTGTGATTATGTTATCGGCTTGAAAGAGCAAAGAGGAGTAAAACATTCTACCATTGTACCAAAGAGGAAATGAAGTGTCTCATTGCATTATTGACGGAGAGTTATTTGATTATCAAGGATTTTTAGAAAATGCTTTAGAGATAAAAAGAAGTAGTTCCGACTTCTACAAAGATTTAGATGACCTATGTAGGAAAGCCTGTTCCTGCAAAAAATGTCAAGCCGGGCTTGCGACATATTTTAAAGATAAAATAGAAAAGAAGCTGCACTCTGATTAAAAATACAGCTTCTTGCAAATTGTATTCAGTTGGGGTATGCGTAGGGGTACAAAATCGAAAATCCCGTTAAGGCAAAAAAATAAAACCGCCTAAACATAGTGTTTAAGCGGTTTTTCATTGGTTGCGGGGGCTGGATTTGAACCAACGACCTTCGGGTTATGAGCCCGACGAGCTACCGAACTGCTCCACCCCGCGATATATAAACTTTTTGGTGCTCGAGACCGGAATCGAACCGGTACGAAGGATTAGTTCGCAGGATTTTAAGTCCTGTGCGTCTGCCAGTTCCGCCACTCGAGCCTGTATCTTCAACACTTATATATTATAGCACATTTTAAGTCATTTGTCAATACTTTTTTTGAAAAAAATATAATAAAAAATATAATAATATAATAATATAATTCAATTCCGGAAAGGTGGCAATGATAATCGGAAAAGATAAAAACAGAAGCAAACAAGAAATCAAAGATGAAAAAATAAAATAATTAGCGGCTTTGCAACGAATTTGTCTTGCTATACCCTCGTTTTGGGCTTTAGAAATCCATAGTGACACAAAGCCCGAGCGTCTCTTTATAAATTTCAACCGATTTATCCATATCCGCTACTATCAAGTTTTATAATTTCCTTATAATTCGCTTCCATTCTTCTCTTGAAACAGCAAATACTTTGGTTATTTCGTTTTCATCGTTCCGGAACTCGTCTACCTGCCCGCAACCCCGGGAAATTGCCGTTTGGCATGACGGTATATTTGTATACTTCATATATGAATAAATCATATTAAACGGTGTATTTTGAAAAACCCAATCTCTGACTCTCGATTCGTCGAAAGTATACGGATAATGCTGCATTATATCCGAATCTGCCAAAACCTCGTAAATTCCGCTTTAATCAAAACTTATTTCGATAACAGCTTTAAAAATCTCTTATCATTCATCTGTTCGTTTGTCAGATACTCCCCGTTATAAAACAAAGCATAGGTCGTAATCGGAGTAGGTGCATTTCGAGCCTCTTCCCTACTCCGCAAATGAACAGCTTGAAACCGCACATTATTTTCCTTTGCCGTTTCTTCCACAATCGGAACATATTTCGCATTAAACGGACATTGGCTCGTATAATACAAAACATATCCCTGTTCCTCAATATGAGGGCGTTTGGCACATTCCTTGAATTTAGGCAAAGAAGCATTTTCCGTAAACGGCAAATACCATAGCTGAATACCGTTGTCTGCCTCGTCGCAAACGGCAAATCCCTTATACTGCAAAAACTTAGGGTCTGCCAAAAACGGCTTTTTCTTTTTGGAAGATAAAATGCACAGTCCTTTTTTGCCTTTGCTTTTGCTGTCTTCAATACAGGCGTTCAGCAGGTCTGCCCCATATCCGTGTCCCTTGAAAGAGCCTGCCACCCACAGGCAGTCAATATACATATAATCCTCCGCAACAATCGGATTCCATGCATTTTCGGCAGGTATGTATTCGATAAAGCATTTCCCTCGCTGTTCGCTTTTCAGGAAAACAAGTCCGTCGTCAAACCGCTCTTTTAACCAATCCTTTTTTGATGATACCTGAATATCGTTGTTATTTGAAATTGCACAGCATATATGCTCGCTGTCTATATTTTCGCCTGTCACTTTTATGTATTCCATAAAGATACCTCCTCAATCTCGATATACTTTATACCATTATACCACAAAAATGTAAAAAAAGCAATTATTTTTCAGTCGTTAATTAAGCGTATCTTGCCATTTCCGTGCTAATCGGCGAAAAGCTATTGACAAAATTCGTTTTTTGTGATAAAATAAATATGAAATAATTCTCAGGGCGGGGTGAAATTCCCCACCGGTGGTACAGCCCACGAGCTTTTCAGCTGATTTGGTGAGATTCCAAAGCCGACGGTAGAGTCCGGATGAAAGAGAATGTGACAATGACATCGGTGCGCATTCTTTTATAAAGAATGTGCATTTTTTGTGTCGGGTCAAATAATATCCATATCGGAGAAGTAACCTCTCCTGCCCTGCGGATAAATATACGCCGTTACATATCGGCAGATTGGAGATTTTTATAATGAACACATCAAAAACAAAAAAAGTTACGGTAACCGGAATGCTTGGAGCGCTCGCTTCGGCGGTGATGTTTTTTGAATTGAACGTCCCTTTTATACCGCCGTTTTTAAAATTCGATTTCAGCGATATTCCGGCAATAATAGGCGCTGCGATGTTTTCGCCGTCTGTGGGAGTATTGGTGCTTTTGATTAAGAATCTGATTCATCTCTTCGTTTCTTCAACGGGCGGAGTCGGGGAAGCGGCAAACTTTGTGATAGGCTGCGCATATATTATCCCGATAGCGTTTTTGTGGAAAAAAAGACGTTCGGCGGCTGTAATCTGCGGAATACTGCTTATGACGGTGACGGCAATGCTGGCAAATTATTATGTACTTATTCCGCTTTATGAAAAGATAATGCCTATAGAACAGATTTTGCAGATGTGCGGTTCGGCAAACCCGAATATAGATTCGGTTTTCGATTACGTGATTTTCGGCGTTGCACCGTTTAATATTTTAAAAGGAACGGTAAATTTGTGCCTTTCGGCGGCTGTTCTGAAATGCATACCGAAAAGGCTTTTGAAAAATATATAAAACATATTTACGGGTATTGCGGAGGACTTCCGCAATACCCGTTTTTGAGGAAAAAATTTCTTGGTATTCGTAAGAATTTTAAGGATAAGGGAGTATTCGGAAGTTACCTGCGGGTATATGGCTCTAATCGTATTTAATCTGAAAATACGCATTTGACTTTTCGGAAAAAATAGTTTAAAATATCTAAAAACCAAAAAGAAAGCGACGTGGTTTCCATGAACAAGAAAGGCTTCTTTTCCACTATTTTTTCTTACATAGGGAAGGATTTGAGAAAAAATGTTGCCATTACGGTGTTTTTCTCGATAATAAACGGAATTACCGTAGCTTTGCAGACCCTCACGATAAAGTATATAGTTGATGAAGGGGTTTTGAAGCAAGGTATCGGGAACGATGAAAAAATGCGTATAATTGCGTTTTTCTGTGCAATATACATTGCAGTATCGGCGCTCAGAGTGCTGAGCTGGGCTGTGGGATACAAAAGCGCATTGAAAACCACCGAAGGATTTTTATTCAATATGCGTTCGCAGCTTTACGGGCATATTCAGAATATGTGCATGAAATTTTATGAAAAATATTCTTCGGGAGAGCTTTTCAACTATGTCATGGGGTCGCCGATGATTAACCTGAAAAACTTTCTCCAGCAGATGGTTTCCGGAGTTCCGTGCCAGATATTCTCTTTTGTAATATCTCTTTTTGCCATGATAAGCTACGACCCTCTTCTGACGCTGATTATGCTTATTACCGCAGCCGTGACGGTTACGCTGAATTATTTTTCAAAATTTAAAATAAGGAAGCTTTCCAAAGATTATCTGCAAACGGAGAACGAAGCCGGAAAATATATTGCAGACGTTTTCCACGGGATAGAATCCGTGAAGCTCTATGCGATAGAAGATAATACATATAAAAATTTCAATGCACTGAACGACGAGATGAAGAAAAAAGCGATTCATCTGAATTTCTCGCAGTGGGTGGAAAACGCAAAGCCGGAATTTACACAGTATATAGGCACTGCCGTGATATATCTTGTAGGCGCATTTTCGTGCATATACAGAGGACTTTCTACAGGTGAACTCTTCGCCTTTATATCAAGTATGGGAATTATTCTTACGACGCTTACGTCGTGGCTGAACCTCGGTCTTGTAAAAAGCACCGCAGAAGCCGGACTTGAGCGAATTATGAATGTTATGAACGAAAAACCGTCAACTCTGGACGACAGACAGCACAGAAGCATTGAAATCGAAGAAGAAAGTGCAAAAAATAAAAATCTGCCGTGCATAAGCTTCAAAAATGTTGATTTCTCCTATGACGGCAAAAGGCAGATTTTCAAGAATTTCAACTGCGATATTGCGTATGGGGAATGTGTTGCGCTGGTCGGCGGCAGCGGCAGCGGAAAAAGCACAATTACGAAGCTTGCCATGCGCCTTTATGAGATAAACGGAGGCACGCTGAAAATTCACGGCAGGGATATAAAGGACTACAGTCTGCACGATTTGCGTGCGTGCTTCGGGACTGTTCCGCAGAATCCGTATATGTTCCAGATGTCTATTTATGAAAATGTGCGCATATCGAATCCGAAAGCGACCACGAAAGAGGTTATGCACGCAATGGAGATTGCTCACGTGCATGAATTTGTAAACGACCTGCCGAATGGCTGGCACACGATAATAGGCGAAGGCGGATTCGGACTTTCCGGAGGACAAAAACAGCGTATAGCCATTGCAAGAGCGGTTCTGACAAACCCCGAAATACTTATATTTGACGAGGCAACAAGTGCGCTTGACAATCTTTCGGAACGGCTGATTCAAAAATCCATGGAGGAGCTTATGAAGTCGCATACGGTAATAATAATCGCACACAGGCTCACCACGATTACGAATGCCGACAGAATCCTTGTTTTTGATAAAGGAAAAATAATTCAGGAGGGAACATATAAAGAACTGGCGGAAAAAGACGGTATGTTCAAAACATTGCTGAATTTTAACAATTATTAATTCGTAAAATACCTCCGGTTAGATTTAATTAACCGGAGGTATTTTTATTTATAAAGTTTTAGATATTTTTTAATAAATTGCGGGAATACATATTGACAAATCGGAAAAACGGTATTAAAATATAACGGAGTTATATAACATTGTATTGCAATATGCGAGCGATTTGCAAAAAATATTTTATATCACCAAAATACCTCATTCATAATATAAGTTTAAGTATGCCGTCCTTTTTATTATAAACCTTACCATGGTTAAAGGCGTTCTCAACTATCGGCTGTATTGGCATCCTTATTATTTTTTGTTTTCCGCTGCTTTCGGTATATTAATTTCATATTTAACATTATCGCCGAAACGCATCTTCATTATGGAAAGATATTGCTTTACAATATTCATCTCTTCTTCCACAGTAACCATAGTTTCATCTTCAAGGGCATATTGCAGCATTGAAGATAATGAGCTGCACATTTCTCCTATATCGTATTCATCACGGCTGACCGCCATACCGTAAATACAATTCAGTGTATTATACATAAAATGAGGATTTATTTCATTTTGCAGCATTTTATATAAATATTCCTGTTTGCACAGCTCCGCCTCATACAATTCCTGCTGCTTGAAGCAAAGCTGCCTGCTGCTCTGTTTAACCGCATCAAGCATTAAAACAACATGATTTGCCAGCCGTTCAATCTCTTCCACTCCCTCGACGCTGCATTTTTCTTTTTTCTCGAACATATTATAGTTGTCCATAAAATCCACAATCTGTGAAATCGGAATCAGCACTTCGGAATTAATTTTTCTTCTGAGCTTATAAATATCCAGTCCGACAAATAAAACCGCCGGCAGAACAAGATAAAAAACCGTCAGATTAAGTTCGCTGCCCTCTGTATACGAAACTTTGCACAATATATCCGCCAGTAACATTATAAACATCTATTTCACTGTGCGTATCCCGCCTTATGTATTTATCAAGCCAAGTACCGTGTTTTTTCCGATACTTACCATTTTCATACATTTTTATACTTGTTACATAGTTGTTTTTGTTAATCTCATTCAGCACTTTATTAGTATAGCATATTTTTTTGTTTTTTTCAATACTTTAGCGTTATTAATAATATTACAAAAAACAATCAAATTGCATTTTTTCGTAAACTCTTTTGTGGTAACATTAATATTATTATATAAATCCATGACAAAATATAAAACCGGTACATTGCAATTGTAGCAAATTTTATATATAATAAAAGTATAATGATACAAGGAGGATAAAATTATGTTAAGACCCGATACCGAACGATTTGTTGAGGACAGCTACGAAATAGCCGAGGAAGCAAA
>CAKVOK010000082.1 GCA_934792465.1 uncultured Clostridia bacterium
AGCCTTGCTTTTGCTCAGTTTGTCCATTCTGCACTATTTTTCTAAAGCCCCAAAAGAGGGTGCTGCAAAACGAATTTATTTTGCAACACCCTCTTTTAATATGTTCTGTTAGTTCAGACTAACTTGTGATTAAAAAATTAAGCCTCTGCTTTAAAGTAGTCTTTTAAAACTTCATTCAGGGCATTTCCGCTTGATGAGTGGCAGTGTCTTAAATATGCACCGGTTTTTTCCGCCTGCTGTGATGCGGTCATAACCATTTTATGGGCAACTGTGCCGGTAAAAACAACTACCATATCCGGCGAGCCTATCTGATTTTTAAAATTTGCCGGACATTGTGTAAAGACCTTGCATTTGCAGCCGTATTTTTTGCATATTTCTTTATACTTGCAGTGCATACGGTCGTGTCCGCCGACAATTACAATACTCATATTTTCCTCCAACTGTATTTTATTTTCCGCCGTGACATTTGCCGTGCAGTGCACATCCGGCACAGCTTCCGCCGCAAGATGATTTTCCGGCAGCCTTATCTTTCTTCAAACGGCGTATTATCAAAACAACTGCCGCAATAAGTAAAATCAAAACTATAATTGTTCCTATGTTATTTATAATCCAGGTCATGCCCAAAAACCTCCTTTTAGCATGATGAAATTTTCCCTGTACCATTGCCCTGCGTATAGAGCAGGGCAATGAATCGGGGTGTTATCTATGAGGGGGAACTCATATTTTAACTTTTACGTCTGTTTTAAGTGTGTCAGCTTCTTTGTACGGTTTGAAAAGCATATATATGATGAATGCCAAAACCGCTAATGCACATATAATTCCCAATACATTCGCATTGCCTGTGAATATATTGCCGAACTGATTTACCATGAGTGCTACGGCATATGCGAATACGCACTGATAGCCTATTGCAAACCATGTCCATTTTGTGTTGTTCATTTCACGCTTGATTGCACCGATTGCAGCGAAGCAAGGAGCGCAAAGCAAGTTGAACACAAGGAACGAATATCCCGTTATCGGTGTAAATGAATGAGCAAGGTTTCCGTATACCGTTCCTTCGCCGCCGAAGAGAATACCCATTGTACCAACGATATTTTCCTTTGCAACAAGACCTGTGATTGAAGCAACGGCAGCCTGCCATGTACCCCAGCCGAGAGGTTTGAATATCCAAGCGATAGCATTACCGATAACAGCAAGAATACTCTTGTCAAGCTGTTCGTCCGTAAGCATTTGGAATTTGCCGTACACAACTCCGAAATAGCTTGTGAACCATACGAAGATTGTAGAAAGAAGGATGATTGTACCTGCCTTTTTGATGAAAGACCAGCCTCTTTCCCACATACTGCGGAGTACGTTCAGAAGCGTAGGCATATGATATGCGGGAAGCTCCATAACGAACGGTGCAGGGTCGCCGGCAAACATCTTTGTCTTTTTAAGCATAATACCGGAAATAACGATTGCTGCCATACCTACGAAATATGCAGATGTTGCAATCCAAGCGGAGCCTGAGAAAATTGCGCCTGCAATCATTGCGATAAAAGGTACCTTTGCACCGCAGGGGATAAATGTTGTTGTCATTATTGTCATTTTACGGTCTCTGTCATTTTCGATTGTTCTCGAAGCCATGATACCCGGAACACCGCAGCCTGTACCTATGAGCATAGGTATGAACGATTTACCGGAAAGACCGAATTTTCTGAATACTCTGTCGAGTACGAATGCTATTCTCGCCATATATCCGCAAGCTTCGAGGAATGCGAGCAGCAGGAACAGTACGAGCATCTGCGGAACGAATCCGAGTACCGCACCTACGCCGGCAACGATACCGTTGAGGATAAGTCCTGAGAGCCAGTCTGCACAGTTGATTTTTTTAAGACCGCTTTCAACGAGAACGGGAACACCGGGAACCCAGATTCCGTATTCTGCCGGGTCAGGCTCGGTGCAATCGTAGCTTTCGTATGTGTCGATTGCGGAAACCAAATCTTTGTAGCTTGCCGAAACTTCTTCGTCAGCCATTGTTTCTTCATCAACAACAGTGTATGTTGCCTTTTTTATGCCCTTTGCATCTTTTGCAAATTCGTCAAGCGCTGCTTTGGCGGCATTTGCATCGAAATCCTCGGATTCCGTATCAAGTGCGGCTTCAACTGCCGAGGTGTCGATTCCGTTGTCTGCGGCATATTCGATATATCCGTTTACAACTTCTGCGGCACCGCCGAAATCATCTGCGACTTCTTCGTATGCTGCCGAGCCTATTCCGAATAAGTGCCAGCCGTCACCGAACAAACCGTCATTCGCCCAGTCGGTTGCCATAGAACCTACGCCGACCATGGAAATGTAGTATACAAGATACATAATTATTGCGAAAATAGGAAGTCCGAGCCAACGGTTCGTTACAACACGGTCAATCTTATCGGAAGTTGAGAGCTTACCGGCGTTTTTCTTTTTGTAACAGCCTTTTATGAGCTGTGCAATGTATATGTAACGCTCGTTTGTGATTATGCTTTCAGCGTCGTCGTCAAGTTCTTCTTCAGCGGCAACAATGTCGTCCTCAATGTGTTTTAATGTTGACTCGCTGATGTTGAGTTTTTCAATAATTTTTGAATCACGCTCAAAGATTTTTATTGCATACCATCTTTGTTCATTGGCGTTCATATCGTGAAGTACAGCTTCTTCGATATGTGCGATTGCGTGTTCGACAGCACCGGAAAACGTGTGCATAGGAATTGTTTTTCCGTTTTCCGCAGCTTTTATAGCTTCTTCAGCGGCGAGCATTACGCCGTCGCCTTTGAGTGCCGATATTTCAACAATCTTGCAGCCCAGCTCGCGTGACAATTCGGGAATGTTGATTTTATCGCCGTTTTTACGTACAACGTCCATCATGTTTATTGCGATAACAACAGGAATACCAAGCTCTACAAGCTGTGTTGTAAGGTACAGGTTTCTTTCGAGGTTTGTACCGTCGATGATGTTTAAAATAGCGTTCGGTCTTTCGCCTATAAGGTAATTTCTTGCAACTACTTCTTCAAGTGTATACGGCGAAAGGGAATAAATACCCGGAAGGTCCGTTATGATTACGCCGTCATGCTTTTTAAGCTTACCTTCTTTCTTTTCAACAGTAACGCCGGGCCAGTTACCGACGAATTGGTTTGAACCCGTTAAGGCGTTGAATAATGTGGTCTTGCCACAGTTCGGATTACCGGCAAGGGCAATTCTTATATTCATATCTGTTCCTCTCCTTCTCAACCGGCAAAATGCCGGTCTAAAATAATTAAATCAATGCCGTAAACCTAAAAACAGCATAAAATGATTTTTTAGATGTGAAATTTTTAATTTCGCATAACCGATTTCGCAAAACCGGTTGTTCGGTAGGTGTTATTTTACTTCTATCATTTCAGCATCAGCTTTTCTGAGCGAAAGCTCATAACCTCTGACAGTTACTTCAATCGGGTCGCCGAGCGGTGCAACCTTGCGGATATGTACTTCCGTACCTTTTGTAATACCCATATCCATAAGTCTGCGTTTTACAGCTCCTTCTCCGTGAAGCTTTACAACAGTAACGGTATCGCCGATTTTGGCTTGTTTCAATGTGTTCATGTTTATCCTCCTGACATTATATAATTAAATTTAATTAATACACTTTCGGACTGCCGGACGGGCAGAGCGGTTTATATCATAATTTTTCGTGCCATTTCTTCACTTATGGCAACTCTCGTTTCCTTTACATTTACAATTACGTTGCCGCCGAGAGTATTTATGATTTTAACATCTCCGCCAACAACGAAACCCAGGTTTTCAAGATGTTTTTTAACTTCCGGCTTTCCGCCGATTTTTTTAATTATGTTGTTTTCGCCAACAGTTGCTAAACTAAGCGGCATCATATGTCCTCCGTTCCGATTAGTAAACTCTAACCAATCTGCAAAATATTTAGTTAGCTACAGCTAACCTCTACCAGTTAGTTTAGCACAACTAACCCTGTTTGTCAAGTGTTTATTTTCAATTTTTATACATTTTGTAAAAAAAATAATTTTTTGATAGGTGTTTTAAATATTTTTTGTGCAATTGCACAAATTGAAATTTGAAAAATATTTCGGAACGTATGGACAAATCGGGGAGAACGTGGTATAATATACATATACAATTAAATAACGGAAGGCAGAGCCTTCCTTAAAAGGTTATGTATATTGCTTTCTGCGACCGCAAGGCGGCCTTGAAAGAATATATGCAGGTGGCTAACGCCCTAATCACACTGACGTGTGACTGCATTATTGACGGTGTCGTAAAAATGCCCTTGCGAGCAAGCATTTTTACTTCCTGGTTAAATATACATATATAAATAAATAACGGAAAGCGGATGTGATTTGGTGCAACCTGTAATAAAAAAGGATTTTACGGCAAAGATTGCCATAATGTATATAACGGACAAATTCGGCGAGCCTATTCCCGATGATATTTTAACGGATATTGCCGGCGGAGTGTGCGGCATTAATTATTTCATTCTTAAACAGTGCGAATATGAATTGATACAGTCGGAGTTTCTTATAAGCCGTCCGGAGAAAACGGAGGAATATTACAGCCTTACCGAAAAAGGCAAGCAAGCACTGAATTTCTTTTCTACAAAGCTTTTGTACAGCCTTAGAATGGATATAAACGAGTATATTAAAAATTATTCTCCGAAGAAAAAAGATGACTGCTTTATATGCGATTATACTCCGGTGAGCGAAAATGAATTTAACGTTACGATAGAATATTATGAAGATGAATTACCGATGCTTAAGCTGGAATTCAGGGGTGGTGACCGCTCGCAGGCGGCAGAACTTACGAGGATATTCCGCAAAAAAAAGGATGTAATATATACGGACGTGTATAGGTATATAATGAAGCTGGCTGCGGAGCTGCCGGAGGACAAAAAAAGGGATACCCCGAATTTCGATGATGACAGCACTATAAGCTTTTTTGAGGAATAAAAAGAGGTATCTTCAAGATGCGCAGACTGCATAAAGCACTATTTTTCTAAAGTCTTCCCACTCAAAAAAGAAGGTGTGGCAAAACGAAATCGTTTTGCCACACCTTTTAAATTACCAGAAAAGCATATCAAAGCCTTTGAGCTTGTAAAGGGCTTCGGCATAGAAATAATCGCCGTATATAATAGGCATATGAATACCGTTCGTATATGCTTCCGTGCCGTAGAGCAGGAGGGCATCCGTATCCTCGCTCCAGTCGCAGAACTTTTCGTCCATTGCGTGCAAAAGCTTAAGTGCGGCATTTAAATATATTTTTTTCTCATACTGCGGAACGCATTTGGCGATTTCTATAAGTCCGCAGGCTGCACACGCACCGGCTGTCGTATCATATATAACAGGATCCTCCGGCGAACGGAAATCGCATTTCGGCAAATAATCGTCGCATACATTTGCAATGAAATAATGCGCAACTTTCTTTGCTGTATCAAGGTATCTGATTTCGCCCGTATGTATATACGAAAGTACAAATCCGTACAATGCCCAGCTCTGACCTCTTGACCAGGAAGAACCGACTTCGTAGCCCTGACCGCCGAATGTTTCTATAAGCTCGCCGTTTGTAATATCATGCGAAGCTATATGAACAACGCTTCCGTCCGGTCTGATGTGGTCCTGCATTGTTTTGTCGGCATGACGGAGTGCGATATATTTGAATCTGGGGTCTTTTTCCAAATCGCTTGCTCTGTATAAAAGAGGTATGTTCATCATGCAGTCTATTATCGTCCAGCCGACATGGTCTTCACCGTTCCAGGCTTTTATGAAATTGCCCTCAACGTTGAATCTTGCGGCAAGAGTATTCGCTGCTGCGAGAAAACGCTGCATGGATTTTTTGTTTTGCGTAAGTCGGTAGTTTACGCCTGCGGATATATTCCACATAAATCCCACGTCATGGTGAAGTCTTTCGGTCTGTTCCAATGCCTTGTCAAGTTTTTCCTCGGCAATTTCCGCTGTGATTTTATATTCTTCGTTGTTTGTGCCGACATACATAAGCCACATATAAGCCGGCCAAAATCCGTTTGTCCACCAGTCGATTTCGTTTTCCGATTTATCATCATGTACTCCGTTGGCGTCTGCTGTATACGGAATCTTGTTTCTCGAACGCACGGAAACTTTTTCGGATTTTTTACATAATTGCTGCCATTTTTCTTCTACCCAGTTTTGATCTTCCGGGCTTAAAGTGAAATTATTCATCTGTTAATCTCCATTCCGCCGATTTCGGCATGATAAATTGTGTATATCTATTGTACCATAAAAAATATATTAGGTCAATAGGGTATTACAAATTTATTCGCCTATTTTCATAAGAATATCGTTTGAACGCTTTAAGAAAGCGGTCATCTGCTCGCTTGAAAGCGGTTTGTGCGCAAGCAAAGCGAGATCGTAAATGTAATTGCATATGAGGTTGTTAAGTTCTTTATCTCCGCCGACTTTGATTTTTTTCACAATATCGCTTGATGTGTTAATGATAAGCTTTTTATCCTCCGGCATATTCGGCATAGCGGAACCCAGCATTGCGCTCATTTCCTGCATACGTCTTGTTTCCTCGGAAAGATTTATAATTGCCGGCATATCCGATGTTGCAAGAGAAGCGGTTTCAACTTTCAAATCTTTGTCGCCGATGCACTCTTTGAACAAATCGATAAGCTCGGTATCGCTTTCGGCGGATTTGTCTATTGTGTCCTCGACAGACGAATCTATACGTTTGAATTTAACCTCATTATTCTTATATTCAAGGAAGCTTATAAAATGCGAATCAAGCGCATAGGGGAGAAGAAGAACTTCGATTCCCTCTCCTTTGAACATGGCGATATACTGTGCCTGAACTTCGGGGTTTGAAGCGTAGTAAACCGTATTCTTGTTCTTTTCCTTGGCATTTTCGAGATATTCGTTCAGCGTTACGTATTTGTCATCAGTTGTTTTGTAAAGTATAATATCTTTCATTCTGTCATAGAACTTTTCATCTCTTATACAGCCGTATTTGACGAACTGACTTATGTCGTCCCAATACTTTTCAAGCGACGGTCTGTCTGTGTTGAACATTCCGCAGAGCTTGTCCGAAACCTTCTTTGTAATATGCTCGGAAACCTTTCTTACGTATCCGTCGTTCTGCAGAAAACTTCTCGATACGTTCAGCGGCAAATCCGGGCAGTCTATGCAGCCTTTGAGCAACATAAGATATTCGGGTATAACCTCTTTTATGTTATCGGCAACAAATACCTGATTGTTGTAAAGCTTTATTTTACCCTCGATTACGCTTGCTTCGTGTTTAAGCTTCGGGAAATATAAAATACCTTTAAGGTTGAACGGATAATCTACGTTAAGATGAATCCAGAACAAGGGGTCTTCGTAATCCATGAATACCTTGTGGTAGAAGTTCTTATATTCCTCGTCCGTGCATTGTGACGGATTTTTGAGCCAAAGCGGATTTTTATCGTTAATCGGAGCAGGCTCTTTTTTGTCCTCACCGTCTTTTTCCTCTTTTTTTTCCGCATTTTCAAGGAAAATGTCAACGGGAAGGAAGCTGCAATATCTGTTTAATATTTCGGAAATCTTGTAATATTCCAAAAATTCCTTGTTTTCCTTGGAAACATGAAGGATGATTTCCGTTCCGATGTCTTGCTTGCTGCCTTCGTCAAGGTCGTATGTGACGCCGCCGTCGCAGCTCCAGTGAGCCGCTTTTGAACCCGGCTTGTAAGACAAACTGTTTATTTCAACAAGGTCGGAAACCATGAATGCGGAATAAAATCCGAGTCCGAAATGACCGATTATTGTTGAATTGCTGTCCTCATTTTTATATTTTGCCAAAAATTCTTCCGCACCTGAAAACGCAACCTGTGTAATGTATTTTTCAATTTCTTCGGCTGTCATGCCGATACCGTTATCCGTGAAGATAAGCTGTTTGTTTTCCTTGTCAACCGTAACTTTTACGAAATAATCTCCGTCGTGAGAAGCATCTCCGAGCGATACGAGCTTTTTCAGTTTGGAAACAGCGTCGCAGCCGTTTGAAACCAGTTCACGAACGAATATATCTTTATCCGAATAAAGCCACTGCTTGATAATCGGGAAAATGTTTTCTGTATTAACCGCAATATTACCTTTTGCCATTTAAATCATAACCTTTCATATATTTTTTGTATATATCTATTGTACACCTTTTTTTTCAAATTGTCAAGAGTTTTTTAGCACTCTATTTAATAGAGTGCTAAAAAACTTAAATCGGGCTGCAGTCAACCCGATTTAAAAAATCGTTTTGCTGCACCCGATTATGCGGTCTGTGCATTTTATCGCAGCCCAGGAGGGGCAAAGAGAAAATAGTGCAGAATGGACAAACTGAACCCGAAGGCGTATGTGTATACGTCGAGTGGCGAAGTTTGTTCATAGCATAAAGCAATATTTATTTTAGAAATTCGTTTTCAAACGAATTTCAACATCTGCTTTAGCTTATTTTTATAATTCTGTGTTTGTATTTATACTATTATATCGGTATTTTTTTGCTTTATGCGGTCTGTGCATTTTATCGCAGTCCCGGAGGGGCAAAGAGAAAATAGTGCAGAATGGACAAACTGAACCCGAAGGCGTATGTGTATACGTCGAGAGGCGAAGTTTGTTCATAGCATAAAGCAATATTTATTTTAGAAATTCGTTTTCAAACGAATTTCAACATCTGCTTTAG
>CAKVOK010000083.1 GCA_934792465.1 uncultured Clostridia bacterium
TACAGCGGCGGATTCACCGATTACTACTTCCCCGATTTAGTGAAAGTGAGGTAAATTGAAGTATTAAAAAAAGTTTTTTTCATAATATATAGAGAGGGTATTGACATTTTTCTAAATGTACGCTATAATGTACATATAGGAGGCGATATGTATGACAAATACAAATGCAACAAGTTTCAGAAAAAATATATTTTCATTACTTGAACAAACGATAAAATACAATGAACCGGTTAATATCAGTACGAAAGACGGGAATGCTATATTGCTTAGTGAAGAAGACTACAACAATGTTATGGCAACCTTTGAGATATACAATAATCCTGCGCTTTACAAAAAAATTCAGGATGGAAAAGCAGCACCGATTGATGATTGTATTTCGGAGGATGAAGTACAGTGGTAAACTATAAAGTGGTATATACAAAGAATGCCGCAAAGGATATTTCGAATTTAAAGGCAGCCAATCTGTCCAATAAAGCTCAAAATCTTATTGAACTGATAAAAGAGAATCCGTTTCAAAACCCTCCGCCGTATGAGAAACTGCTCGGAAATTTAAGCGGACTATATTCAAGAAGAATAAATATACAACATAGGCTTGTATATGAGGTCTTGGAAGACATAAAGACTGTCAAAATCATCTCAATGTGGTCGCATTACGAAAATATTTAATTCAAATCAAGTCGCATTTAACTGCGGCTTTTTTGTTTGTGAAGATAAAGGGATTAGTATATTTTTTCTTCTGTTGCATACAATAAAAGTGTACACTATTGACAAAGTGTACACTTTGTGCTATAATAGGAGGCGTAAGGAGTTGATAGATATGTTAACTATGAATGCAACGGATGTAAGAAAGAACTGGAGCGAGGTTTCCGAAAGTGTGATCCGTGAAAAACCGAGGTTTATAAAGAAAACTCGTGATTATATGCTTCTTTCCAATATGGAATTTATAAACGAACTGCTCTTAGGATATTCGTTTACGGCAAATAAATACATTGAGGATGACGGAAGTGTTACTCTTTCCCTCAATGAGCTTGATTTGGTTGAAAACGGTTCGGACGAAAAAGATGCTATTAATAATTTGTCACGGGCAATTTTGGAATATGCAGCCGATTTCTACAATGAGTTTAATGTGTGGTCTGTCGCACCAAACAGAAAAAGAGAAATTCCGTATGTTTTTAAGGCTCTCGTATTGGATGATATCTCGAAGATCGGAGAATGTATAAAATGCCAAGATGGAAGGATTTAAAACGATTTTGTGAGCGTGACGGATGGGAACTTTATAAAAATACAGACCACTATTTTTACAGAAAAATTGACGCTGACGGAAATGTCCGATTTACAAAGGTATCACGAGGCAGCGGAGAAATCAAGGGTTTTCTGTGGAAAGAAATCTTAAGGAAACAACTCGGAGTTACCGAAGAATATTTTAATAGTAAAATTTGAATACAAAGCTTAAAAGTCGCATATTCTGCGGCTTTTTTGTTTGCCAAGAAAGGACTTTAGCAATGAACAAAAACACAAAAATAACGCTTGCGGAGCTTATCCGCAGAAAAGAACAAATGCTTGAGAGCAAGAAAAAGCCGAAAACCGCAACGCTGTATATAAAGTCGCTTGACGGCACAATCACAATCGAAAGTCCGACAGCCGATTTGGCAAGGGACGCACAGGATATGGACAACGGTGATGCGTATATGGTGTATTCGTGCGTGACAGACCCTTGCCTTAAATCAAAGGAGCTGCAAACGGCTTTTGAGTGTGTCGAGCCGATGGAGATTGTTGAGAAAATCTTTGCACCCGGCGAAATTCCGCAGATTGCGGTTGAATGCTTAAAGCTTGCCGGATATGTTGACGGAGTAAAGGCGGTTGACAACATAAAAAACTAATCAGAGGTGACGGAGAGCTTGCCATGCTCTGTCACTATCTGAACCGTGGCATTGAGCCGTATAAAATAATCAATCTTCCTCTTGCCGATAAACTGTTCTATAAGGCTTGCTATGAGATTTATATGGAAGATGAATATGAAAAGTACAAGACTTTGGTAGGTGGTGAATAAGTATGTCAAAGAAAAACATAGGAGCAACACTATCAATCAAGGATAACAATTTCACCGCTGGAATACGAAACGCCATAACAGGTCTTAAAAATTTGAAATCGCATATCGCCAATGCGACGGGCGGTCTTAAAAATATGGGAACACAAGGTAAGTCCACAGGCGAAACACTTGCCGGACTTGCGAAAAAGATCGCAGGTGTTGCCGCGGCATATGTGGGTTTCAACCAGGCAAAGGCATTTATGTCGGATTGCGTAACGGGTGTGCTTGAGCTTGAGCGTGCCAACGAACGACTCGGCACGCTTATGATGAATGTCAAAGGCACAACACAGGCACAGGTTGACGATATCATCAAATACGGCGATGCACTGGAGTTTGTGACCACAGTCGAGGGTGACGCTACCGTTGCGGGTGCATCACAGCTTGCCACATTTCAGCTGCAATCATCAACCATCAAAGCACTGCTCCCGTCGCTTCAAAACCTTGCGGTCGGTACATACGGAGTCAATGTTTCACAGGAACAGATGATTCAAACCGGTAACCTTGTCGGAAAGGTTATGCAAGGGCAAACGGGTGCTCTATCCCGTGTCGGTGTTTCCTTTTCCGAGGCACAGGGCAAAATCTTAAAAAGCGGAACGGAAGCAGAAAAAACGGCGACCTTAATTGAGGTATTAAATCAAAACTTCGGAGGTCTTGCCGAGAATATGGCAAAGACCCCGGAGGGACGAATCAGACAGCTGAAAAATGCATGGGGTTCTGTTAAGGATATCGTAGGCTACGGTGTACTTCCGGCAATTACATCGGTTGTGAATTTCCTTGCGTCAAAAATTCCGGACGCACAAAATGCAATGACAAAAGCAGTTGACGCTGTGAAAGCGCCGATTGTATGGCTGAAAGATAATGCACTGCCGCCGCTCATAACCGCATTTCAAAATGTGTGGAATTACGGTGTTTCGGCATTTGATAACATAAAGTCGGCAGTCGTGCAAAACAGCGGTGCTTTCGGCGGCATTGTAACGATAGTCGGCGGTGTAAAAGACGCACTTTTTAATGCGTTTGAATTTTGCAAGCCGGCTCTGAATTGGATAAAGGATACGGGATTTCCGCTTTTGGTGAACGCACTTGCCGGAGTGGTGCAAAAAGCGACCGATGTATATAACTTTTTCGTGAATAATTGGGGTTGGATCGCTCCTATTATCTCCGGCATTGTCGGTGCGATTGTAACATTTCGGATTGCTGTGTTTGCGATAAATACCGCAATGAACGCATGGGCAATCGTGCAAGGTATCTGCACCGCCGCACAATGGGCATGGAATGTTGCAATGACGGCAAACCCTGTCGGTATTATCATTGTGGCAATCGGTGCGTTAATTGCCATTGGTGTAGCATTATGGATGAATTGGGACAGTATTTGTGCATGGTGCAAACAAGCGTTTCAGGCGGTCGGTGATTTCTTTGTTTCGGTCGGTACAAGCATAGGCTCATTCTTTGTCGGACTGTGGACGGGAATTCGTGACACGGCGGTTGGTGTATGGAACGGAATAACGGGATTTTTAAGCGGTGCATGGAATACCATATCCTTCGCCGCTGTTTCCGTATTTACGGGAATCGGAAATGCGATAAAGAATGTGTGGAACGGTATCGTCGGCGCTATCAAGGGCGCAATAAACGGTATTATTTCCGCTATCAATTCAATGATTCGTGGCGCTGTCAGAGGTGTAAACGGACTGATAAACGGTATTAACTCTGTTACGGGTGCTGTCGGTATTCCGGCAATTCCCACATTTACCGCACCGCAGATTCCGATGCTTGCAAACGGCGGACTTATCCGCACAGCAGGTACTGTTATTGTCGGCGAAAAAGGTCCCGAAATGCTCTCACTTCCGAGCGGAGCAAAGGTTACTCCGATTGATAAATCAAGACGGAGCGAGAATAAATTCTATATCAATATTTATGCAGACGGAAAAAGTGCCGATGAAATCATGGACGAGCTTGTGCCAAAGCTAAAGTTAGCACTTAATAATATGTAAGGAGGACGGCAGATGGATATTTATTTGAGTGTAAATAACAGAGCAGAGGTTTTAAGACTTCCTGTACTGCCGCCCGAATTTACTGTTTCAAAAGGCAGAAACAACGAGGTATTTGAAACGGTATCGCAAGGTCAGCTGAACCTTATCGGTACGCAAGCCTTGAAGAAAATATCGTGGTCAAGTTTCTTTCCTTGCCGTGACTATCCTTTCCTGCGTGACAGGAGCGGTACCGCTTTCGGCTACCTGTATACCATAGACACATGGTATGAAAGAAAACTCCCCATTCGGCTTATTATCACCGATACACCGATAAATATGGCGGTTACAATAGATGATTTTTCATATACAATCGGCAGAGACGGTGATATGAAATATTCAATAACGCTGTCGGAGGTGAAGTTAATCTGATGGGTGCAGTAATTGAAAGCGCCGTCAACTGGGCGGTGAAAATTGCAAATGACGATTCCCGCGGCTATGACCAAAACAGCCGTTGGGGTCCGAACTATGACTGTTCCTCACTCGTCATATCCGCATTCGAGCAAGCCGGGTGCAGGGTAAAGTCCGGCGGTGCGACCTATACCGGAAATATGAAAGCTGTGTTTTTGCGATATGGATTTTCCGATGTGACGAGCAAGATAGCACTGTCAACGGGACTTGGACTAAAGCGTGGCGATGTGCTTTTAAATACCACGCACCACACCGCACTTGTGGTTGAGGACGGTGGCAAAACCATCGTCAATGCCTCAATCAATGAAAACGGCAAAACCACAGGCGGCAAGTCAGGGGATCAGACAGGCAGAGAGATATACACAAGAGGATATTATAACTATCCGTGGAATGTGGTTCTGCGGTATAACGAGAGTGAAACAGCCGCAACCTCCGCAAAAGAAGATAAAGACTATTCTCTTACCGATAATTTCGGAACGGGTGGAAATACGGTCGGTGATAAATTTTCCGCAAATGCATACGAAACATACAAGCTGATTGTCGGCGGTAATGACATTACATCTTATGTAGGTAATCTGTCTTGGCAAAACTCAATAGATGAGCTTGCGACAAAGATGAGTTTTGAAGTGGCAAAATCCGATACACACTATGTAAATACCTATACTCCAAAGCTTGGCGACATCGTGAACCTTTGCACGAATATAGAGATATTCCGTGGAATTGTAATTGCGGTCGATGACGGAGATAAATTCAAGAATAAATATACGGTGACGGATTTTGGTTGGTATTTGAACAAATCAAAAGAAACCTATCAGTTTAACAATATGAATGCCAAGAAAGCGGTTATGCGGCTTTGTTCCGATTTTAACATTCCTATTGATTCCGTGCCGGAGCTTACCGCAAGCATTACGCAGATTTACATAGATAAAACCATATCCGATATTCTCTCCGACATTCTCGAAAAATGCGGCGGAGGTTTCAATTTCGATATGACGCCGAACGGCATACGGATATATAAATACGGTACGATATATGCATATCCGGAATTCAGAATTACTCCGAACACACACCTTATTTACTCGCCAACGCTTAAAGGCAGTGTTTCGCATACTCTTTCGATTGAGGATATGAAAAACAGCGTGAAAGTTGTAACCGAAAACGATAAGATTTACACCGTCAAGGCCGTGGCAAAAGATGCGGACAGCATTTATAAATACGGTGTTTTGCAAGAGGTTTTGAAGATTGACAAAAAAGACGGTGGTGCAGATACTTATGCGAAAAACAAGCTGTCGGAACTGAATAAGGTTAAAGAAAGCTTTTCGATTGAAATTATCGAGGCGATAAACAGCTACACCCGTGCCGGCTCAATGATTACGATTGATGATGTAAATTATTTAATCGAGAGCACCGACCACAGCATAAAAAACGGAGTACATTATGTAAAATTGGGGCTGAAGAAATTCGGCTGATATGTCAATGGACAAATGGTAAGGTTTGTGGTATAATAAGTATAACCAACATTTCGGTGAACTTAATATTTTTTATGAATACAATGTTCCAGAAAAATGGTTGTTGAATTGAATTATACCACAAAAGAGAATTATAAAAAATTGATATCATTACAAGAATTGATATTGTAAATATCAAAGGAAGTTGAGTATAGATGGAAGAAAAAATAAAAAAATTAAAAGAAAAACTACAAAATATCGGAACTCGTGATTTGTTAGGAATGATTGGCATTAAATTTATTACATTTGCCCAAAATGCAAAAGACATCCCAGTGCAAGCAGATATCTTCAATAAGACCAATCTTATGTCACCACAAAAGCAGTATACATATCTTGCTGGATTACTTATGAGTACAGAGGATAATAGTGATGGACATATTATACAAGATGGGGAAAGTGGAATATATATTGAATTGGAAAATGATATACAAGATATTACTCAAGAATATATAAAGAAGTTTCTTAATATTGAGCAAGCATTCGAACCCAATGATATAAAAAGAAAATTAGTGTCTATGGAAGCATTTACATCTTATTTTGATACAGGAATATTAAGATACCCAGAACAAACAGTAGAATTAATTCAAAAATTGTATGGTAACTTTGATTCGAATTTAAATGATTTAACAGGGTTGACAACGAAAGATTTTATAGCATTTTATCAATTAATATGTGATACATTTGAAGAAACGATGAGTGCATCAACACTTGCTGTGAAAAATATAAAGAACTTTTTAAGTTCTTTTAATCCGTATGCGGTTGATGTAGAACAAGAATATGAACGTTTTATTGCATTTACACAAGGTGCTGCAGGTCTCGATCTTCAAAAGGCAATGGATGACCTAAATTGTATCAAGGCATCAACCGTGTGGGAAAAGCTTGGTAAAGAAAAGGGAGAAAAACTATTAGACATTTTTGGACTGCATAGAAAGAAAACTGATTTTTTGTACTATAATGAAAAAAACCCTTTTGCAAATCATCCTCTTTGTTGGCTTGACGAGGAAACATTATTTATTGTCCATCCTCAGTTTATATTAAATGCAATATATAATTACATCACCGATATATTAGAAAATCCTAAAAACCAATTTGCAGATAAATATAATAAAGTAAAAGCAGAGACGGTTGAAAAATTGTTTCAAAAATTATTATTAGATATATTTGGAGATAAGGCTAAATACCATATAAGTGTATGTGAGGATAGAGGGACAAAAGAGCATGATATTTTGATTGAATACAGCAATTATATTATAATTGCAGAGGTAAAAGCCTCGAAAGTCAGAGAACCATTTTTTAACCCTGAAAAAGGATATAAACGGGTTCGAGATCATTTTAATTCAGATAGTGGAATTGGCGGGGCTTATGAGCAAGCAATAATTCTAAAAAAATTTATTGAAGGTAAAGAGGAGGCTATCTTATATGAAAATAAAAACAAAAAATTTGTAATACAAAATGTCTCAACAAAAAAAATACTACCAATTGTATTGACATTAAATCAATTTGGTGGTTTAGCTGTAAACACTAGCTTGATAATAGATAAAGAGGATACTCAGCCATATCCGTGGGTTTGCAATTGGCACGATTTTGAAAATATTATAGAAATATTAAGATATTTAAATAAGGGATCAGATGATTTTATAGATTATATTATCTGGAGAATTAAAAATCATCCTAATATATTATCTTCGGATGAATTAGATGTAATAGAGGGTTATTTCGTAGATCCTCGAGTTAAAAGATCAAATGATGCAATATACTTTCCACCCAATGGTACAAGCCTAATTGATAAGATTTATTTTAAAAAGCATGGTATAAATTACGAGTATCCTACGACAACAGTAACTACACATAAAAAAATAGGAAGAAATGAACAGTGCCCGTGTGGCAGCGGAAAGAAGTTTAAGAAGTGTTGTATAGGAAAAGGTATTTACGATTAACTAAAGTTGATTTAAAGCATTTATAAAAAACTTTATCACAGTAAAATGAGCTATGACATACCACATGAAGAATGTCTAATAGTGTATAAATAACACGCTTTTACATATTATGAAGAAAATGTTTTTAGGATAATGCAATAAACTCTGATTTACACAACAGTATATATCAAGGCGAACATTCGTGTTCGTCTTTTTTATGCCCAAATTTAGGAGGTACGCATGAACGGTATAACAGAACTTGCAAAGTTACTCAAAGAGCGTGAAAACAGTGACGGTTACTCGCCGATGTTCGGAACGGTCATTGAACTGCCGAACACGAAAATACGCATAAGCGACAAGGTTATTCTGACCGACAGCCACTTAACGCTTTGCATAAA
>CAKVOK010000084.1 GCA_934792465.1 uncultured Clostridia bacterium
GCATTCACACCTATACGCTCCATAAGATATGGGTTTGTTTCCTCGTTTAAATCATATCTCCACTCAAGCGGAATATGCTCGTTTGTCAATACGGGATTTACATATCTGTCATAAATCCCGTTGTACCAATTTCCATCTATCTGATTCTTTTTTTCAATTAACTTCCTGTATTTTGATTTTAAATTTACTACATTCTCTCTCACGTTAACACTCCTTAAAAGTTATTCCATTATAATTACTATATCCTTATCACCGTCAAAGCGTATGAAACTCTCAGTTCCTTTACCGTTTACCATAAAGCTTTTTAGGTGCCTGCCGTTTCCGCTTATGCGAATGTTTATATTACAATCTCGAACACATATGTCATCGACTTCAATATTATTTATATTTTGAGGAATATACGGATTAAATCGAATCCCGTCTTTTTCAAAATTCATTCCCACAATATTTGAAAACAGCATATGCAAATATCCCGTTGCGCTCCACGTCTGCTTTTTTTCCGACTTCCAAAGCATTATTCCCTGCTTTTTGTTCTCCTGAAGTCCGCCGTATCGCTCACCTGTATCGGGATGATAAATTTCCGAAAAGTATCCGTCACGCACCGAACAGTCTGTAAGCATATTAAATTCTCTGTCAAACAAATCATATCTTTTGTTCCGCACCGCAGCATCTGCCCAGAATGCTTGAATGTGCGGCCATACGGTTCCGCTGTGCCTTCCGTAACCGTCCTTGTATCTTGAAAACGATGGATACACACATGGTATGCCAAAACTTGCGATATGTTGATTTTTCAAAACTTTTTCGGTTTTGTCCTTATCGGCAATACCGAAAAGTATCACAAACGAGTGTCCCATACCCTCGTCATAATCACAGCCGCCGAAATCATCTAAAAGATATTTATACTTACCCTTTTCTTCCGACCAAAAATGTTTGTTTACAGCTGTTTTCATTTCATCGGCCTTTTCGGCATATCTTTCGGAAATTCCAAGTTCCGCCGCCATTTTATCCGCCGTTTTGTATGCTTTATAATATAAGCAATTCGTTGAAAGCGTAAACATCGGTATTCCGACACCTTTTTTTACACAAAGTTCACTGCACTCATCGGCAAAAGCCTTGATTCCGCTCTCTCCCGTTCGTGCATAAATGTCAGGGTATGCGGCAACGCCGTCGCCGTAGCACGCCGGACCGCGGAACAGGTTGAGATTTTTGTCAAATTCCGTATTTTCAAAAAACTCAAGCGTATTTATCGCCGCATCATATGCAATCTCCAAAAATTCTCTGTCTCCCGTCAACAGATACTCGTGCCACGCACCCCATATCCATATTACCGAATCCCAATATTCACCGCCAATCATTATTCTTGCGTTTTCTTTTTTTAGCACCGAAAGCAATGTGCTTTTTGCCGCATCCGGAAAGAGCAGCGCTCCTGCATTTATTGTGTTTATTGCCGCATCTCTTGTCCACGGCGTACAATACCCCATTCCGGCAATGATTACCGGTGTTTCTTTTTTCAAAAGTCCGCCTTTATACGGTTTAATGTTGCCGTACAAGTCCGAAACAGCAATATGATACGCCGTATTTATATATTCGTTATCTGATTTTATGTATGGGTATATGCTCATAAATTTCTCACCTTAAATTTCACCTGAGGTGTAATGTTAATATAATTGTTGTCTGCGGGACAAATCGGATACCGACCTATCATACTCAAAATATACCAAGCCGACATCGAGCCGTTATCCTCATCACCCGGAAAGCCATCGGTTTTATACGAAAACAGCTCTGAACAAATTTTCTTAACCCAATATTCGCATCTGTCTTTCTTATCAAACAGAGCGTATATATACGGAAGAGAAAAGCTCGGCTGGTTACTTATCGCACACATTCCAAAATTCACTGATGCCATTTCCGTCATTTCATGAATCTCTTTTTTATATCCGCCGACACGATACAACGGTTCGCTTTCAAAAATCTTGTCCAGCATATCAACCAACTTTTCCTCTCCGCCGGCAAGCAAAGCAAGACCGTCAAAATCGTGCGGAACGGAAAACGTCGTCTGCCACGCACTTGCCTCGGTATATGCGCCGCCCCATGCAAACGGGTCAAAATCAGACTCAAATTCACCGTCTGTTTTCTTTGCACGCATAAATCCCGTTTCCTCATCAAACAAATTCCGATAATTTTTAGATCGCTCAAAATATTTTTTGCTTATTTTATTTTCGCCCAAAAATTCCGCGGTTTTTGCTATACAATAGTCACAGTATGCAAAGTCTAATGTCAGATTAACGCTCTCTTTATATAAATCTGACGGAACATAGCCGTATTTTTTATACTCCTCGATTCCCGATCTGCCAAAGCGTTTTTCATTCGATGCAATTTCGGCGTGCTTTATCATTGCATCGAGCAACCCTCTTGCTTCTTTTCCTTCAACAATTCCGCATATAACCCCCTGTGCAATCACAGAATCTATCAGCGTACTCGGCATACACCCCGCCTCTGCTATAGTCACCCACCTCGGAAGAAATCCGCACTCCGAAAAGTCGATAAGTGCACTTTTGAGCATAGCCCTGTAAATTTCGGGGGCAATGAGTGCGTATAACGGAAAAGTCGTCCGCGATGTATCCCAAAAGCCGTTATTTGTGTATCTGATGCCGTTGCAGACATCTCCGGTATACGGACTGTAATGAATTTCTCTTCCGTTTTTGTCATATTCATAGGCTATATTCGGGAAAGTTGCTGTTCTGTACATACACGAATAAAATGTCCTGATAATATCTTCATTTGTTGCGGGGTCAAGTTCAATCTTCGATAAATATTGTTCCCATGCCTGTTCACCATCACTCATAACTTCTTTAAATGTCTTATCGACAACCTCGTGCAAGTTCAGTTCAGCCTGTTCAAAGCTGATATAAGACACGGCAATGTTCAGCTCTGCTGTTTCGCCTTTAAGCATCAAATGATACGCATCATTCGAAACATATGATTTTTCAAAATCAACACAATCATTTATCGGGCTTATGATATAATGCCTTTTAAAATTTTTGGCAATTCCCTGTTCGACACCATCGGTAGAAATATATATATACTTATTTTTACCGTCAACCTTGGATTCCAAATTTCCCGCAATATTGAAAAATGAAATCGCACAGTTCGGAACATCTCCGAACTCAGCAAGAATTTTAATACATCTTTCCGAAACGGTCGCCTTAATGGTGCAGCGTTGTCTTAAAAACCTTGTTTGCAAAAAGTGGGGTGACATTTCCGTTTCGTTGCTTCTGTACCCGGACCAGTTATCACTGTAATTTTCAAACATAATATCCGCCTGTGGCGATATGAGAATTGCTCCGTAATCCGACAGCCACGGACTCGGTTGACTTGTGATTCTCAAGCCCTCGATATACCTTGCATCGGGATCATACCACCATGCATCTCCGCCCTTTGTCTGAACGGCAAGGTGTGCCATTCCAAAAGGCCGTTGTACAAGAGGCAGAGTATTTCCTCTCGAATATCGAAATTCAGATTTTGTTCCCTGTTTTATATTTACATAATTCAAATATTTCATCATAAAATTATTCCTTTTTATCCAAACGTTCTCCCCGCACTTCTCCGTGATAGCTGAATTCGGCATCTTTTATTTTCTTCATCTCAAATGAATGCTCATTAAATCCGCATATATACTCATCCGTATGCGGGTTGTCAAGATAATTAAAATACAGATGCAACCCATCATTCTTAAATGTACAATATGCGGCAAACCGGACATTTTCTTTTTCATTATGCCCCGCAAGTTCTTCAAGGGTTGGCTTAAATTTTCTTATCCGAATATTGTTTTCAACGAATCTGCCTTTACCAAATTTCATAGTTTGCCATTTTGTGCCGTCGCTAAAGTTCAATTTAATACATTCATCTTCCTCAGAAAGGCTTATAAAAGTCATTCCGAATCTGTTTTCATCGCACCGATACAATCGGTTTGTGATTTTTCCCGCGCTATATTCACATGGTGCGTTGTATTTATCCGCAAACGCACACAGCTCATCGACAGTAACGTTACTGTCACCGCAAAGATTGTCCGCCAACTCATAAACGAGATTGATTTCCTCTTGCATATCCTCTGAATACGCTTCCATTGCAAACACCATATTTTTTGACGGGAATACCATACATAGCTGTCCGAATGCCCCGTCACCTCTAAAGCCGTCTCGGGCATTTCGCCAAAACTGAAATCCATAACCGGCAACCCAATCGGGAGTACCGTTCATGCTGTTGTCCGACCACGCCTTTGTTGCGGTCTCAACCCAATTTTCGGACAATATTCTCTTTCCGTTATATACGCCTTTATTGAGATATAAAAGGCCGAGTTTAGCCACATCATCCGTTGAAGCGTGCAACCCGACAGCACCTTGAGAATTACCGTCAGCAAACGCATTCCAATATGTGCCGTTTATTCCGAGCGGAACAAAAAGCCTTTGTTTCAAAAAGTCATACATTGACATATCGGTATACTTTCTCACGATTTCCGACAGCATAAACGTTGCGGCATTGTTATAAAAGAAATGTGTTCCCGGCTCAAATTCCGGCTCAAACATCAAAAAAGATTTAATCGGATCTTCGTCCCTACGAATATCATTGAGCAAACACCTGCTATGTCCTGTGTTCATCGAAAGCAGGTGACAAAGCCGCATTCTCGAAAGGTTTTCGCCGATATTTTCGGGGCATTTATCCCCAAAAATATCAACCACCCTGTCATTAACATCAATAACGCCATCATCAACCAAAAAACCGATTGCTGTTGACGAAAAGCTCTTGCTGAGCGAATAAAGCTGTTGCTTGTATTCAAACGAATACGGTGCAGGTGCAATTTTCACCTTAACCTCTCCATTTTGGATAATTTCAAACGAATGAACATCTGTTTTATTTTCCTTACACTTTTTCATAAACTCTATTATTTTCAGACAATTAATATCTTTGCTTACATTCACACTGCTTTTAAACATTTCTTCTTCCTCTTCTCATTTACTTTCAGGACAAACGCATTAGCGTTAATCATGCAAATATTTGTTATAAGCTGTTGTTTATAAAATGCTTATTTCCAAATAAAATTATATCAAAATACAAATCCAAAATAAATAAAGGATTTTGCTTTTTTGTGCAAAATCCTATCATTTATGACTGTTCGTCATTGTCTTGCCGAACAATACAAGCGAATACCTCCCATCTTTGGGGGCTACTTTATCTTATAAAGCCATTTGATTATTTTGACATTATTGATATAGTATCAGAACTCTGCTTGAATAGTTAAAATATGATTGAAAATTATACAAAAAAGCAAAATCATTTATTTACTCAAAAGAAAATAAATGATATACTTAATTCATAAAAATAATACTGAGGGAAGTGTTAAATTTGGAAGAACTAAAATGGTATAATATACCGAGCGAAAATCTCGATACATACGGATTTGATGACGGAAACAAAGGAATCCGTGCGCGGATTCCCGATTCGGTAACAAAAGATTTCAGCAAAGCATTGGCGGATTCCGCCCTGTTTTCTGCCGGCGGACGAATAAGGTTTGCCACAAACTCAAAGCATATAGGTTTAAAAGTGACGTACGGATTTAAAGTCGATAGCGGCATTGCCTGCACCAGGCACGTTTGCCGCGGCTTTGTGCTTTATAAAAACGAGGGCGACATCGACATACCTGTGCATATTTTTTGCCCGCCGACAGATAACAAAGATGACGAATATTGCGATACCAAGGAAATTATTAAAAACGACGAAACGTATAATTACACCTTAATTTTTCCGTGCCTTACACAAGTTCTGTCCTGTCAAATCGGAATCGATAAAGATGCCGACCTGAAAGAAGGGAAAAAATACATAAACAAAAAACCGATAATCTTCTACGGTTCATCAATAACTCACGGATTAGCCGCATCGAATTCGGGAAATATATACGAACAGTTTATTTCAAGAAAATATAACGTTGACTATGTTAATCTCGGTTTCGCCGGAAACGCAAAGGGTGAGACGAGTATGGCGGAATATATCTCAAAAAGGGAAATGTGTGCATTTGTATGCGATTATGACCATAACGCCCCGGACGCCGAGCATTTAAAGAAAACGTATCCAGTACTTTATGAAACAATAAGGAAAAATCACCCCGTCATACCGTATATAGTAATATCAAAACCCGATTATTTGTCACTCAACAAAGCCGAGCAAGCGTCAAACGAAGAAAGGCGTAGCTTTATCGAAGAATTTTATAAATCGCACAGGCTTGATGGCGATGAAAACATATATTTTATAGACGGCTCAACATTTTTTCCAAAGCAATATAATTTATGCTGTACGGCGGACTTATGTCACCCCAACGACCTTGGATTTTCATATATGTCAGAGATAATCGGCAAAGTTCTCGCCGATGCATTGGGTTTAAAAAATTAGGCAATATAAAGCCCGAAAACCATATAAACGGTTTTCGGGTAAAATTTACCTCAAAATGGGACAAGGTCTATATATAGCATATGATTTTTTTAACATCGTTCGCAGAGGCAAATTCCCTGCACGCCACCATTGCGAACATAGCGGCCCCGACTGCCGCTTCTTCAACGTGTTTGGGAATTTTCATCTTTGCGCCAAGCTTTTCCTCAAAGATTTTAACAAGTGCTTTGTTTTTCCGTATCCCGTTACCCGAGCCGACAATTCCGCTTTTGCTGACATTCATCTTTTTGTACATATCCAAAAGTTCATCTGCCATACCGCAGAGAACAGAGTATGTAAGCACAGACGGCGTAAAATTCTCGGTTGTTATTCCCGATATACCTCCCCTTACGTTTGTATCAAATCTTGTACCGGCAAAACGTGTATCAACCTTAAACAAGTCGTCAGATGAATTCTTAAGCATATCATTCATAATTTCATATACTTGGTTATCATCAAACCTTTTTACATATCCAAATATCTCGGAGTAAAAATTTTTGAGAAGCGAATACGCCCTGCCGCCGCAAAGTGCCGCTCCCACAATAAGGTATTTCCCCTCGAAATACGGTCTTGTTTCAATCTGTGCACTGTCTGCAATTTTATCCGAAATTATCGAAATCTGACTTCCCGTTCCGATATTTACCAAAACATCGTTTTCATCTGTAAACGTCGAAAAAACGCTTGCCTGATTGTCACCTATTGCAACACTCACAGGTATTCCCTTGTACTCGCCCGCAATGCGGTAATCTCCCGTAAGCTCCGCCGCGCAGGCATAGTTAAATCTGTTGTTCTTCAAATCATAGCAGCCAAAGCTCGCAGCATCGCTTGTGTGAATAATCGGCTTTTTAAGCCCACAGAGCCGCATTACAAAATAATCGTGGATTGCGCAGTAGCTAACTGCACTTTCAGGCTTTATTCCGTTTTCTGTGTTGTAAAAATCCGTTACATTACCGTATCCCGAAAAGCTGTTTAAATATTTTGCGTAGGTCACGTCTTTGTACGGCAGATTTCCGCGTCCGTCCTGCCATGTATAAAGCGGACTTACAGCGTTTCCATTCTTGTCGGTATACACAATCCCGTGCATTTGCCCGGTAACTCCGATAACACCGATATCACAGCTCTCGGCAATCAGACTTTCGAGAATCTCCGTTGCAACAGTCATAATTTTTTTAACCGACTGAATCTTTTCCCACTCAGCACAGCCTTCGATAAATGCGTTGCTGTTTTTTGTAACCGATTTCTCCACGCAACCTGTATCAGAGTCAAGCAGGACCCCACACACGCTGGTTGTTCCTATATCTATTCCTATTGCTTTCATGTACTGCTCCTTTCTCACACGGCTTATATTTTCGCTTCAAACAAACTTATATTATCTGTATTGGCACCGGTATATATTTTCTGCAGCACAAAACCTTTTCTGTTTGTTAAAAGTGTTCTTGTCCCGGCTATCTCTGTATCGATTATCGTGCAGTCACCTTTCTCAAAGCGGTAAATCAGTACCCTTACTTTAAACGGCTTTTCGGGATACCTCACATGAGCGATTGCAAAATCGCCGCAGCGGTGCGGCAGCGTATCGGGCGCAATATTAAACCCAAAGCCTGTTTGCTCAACCGTTTTTATCGCCTTGTACATCGGCAGAATATCCGCTGCCGCTTCCCCTTCCTTGCAGCCTGCATACTGCGCCGTTTTCTTTTCAAAATCCAGCCGCAGCTCGCACACGTCACCCTTACCGTCGGCAAACCGTATTTCCGCAGTTTTGCTCTTTCTTGGGTCAATCTCCTCCTCGA
>CAKVOK010000085.1 GCA_934792465.1 uncultured Clostridia bacterium
ACAACCCTTCCACCACTTGCGTGGTCCCCGGCAGATTGTCAAGTCAAGTGCAACACTTTTTAGACAAAAATTCAATTGGCGATAAATATCCCAAACATTTTCGTGGTCTGTTGTTGATTAAATGAACAACATTTTGAAATTCTTCTAAGGGAACATTCAAAAAATCTGTTCCCTTAGGATAGAAAAACCTAAGAATGTCATTTGTGTTTTCATTTAATCCTCTTTGCCATGGCGAATGTGGATCAGCAAAGTATATTGTTGTATTAAGATCTTTCTCAATATTGAGAAAGTCTGCAAATTCAGAGCCATTATCTAACGTGATTGTTTCAATCGGAATTTTAAGTTCCGATAGTGCAAAAGCATTTATAAATGCTTTTCGCAACGTTTCCTTTTCACGATTTGGCGCAATGGCAGCAACCAATAATTTGCTTTTTCTATCGACCAATGTAACCGCACAACCTTTTCTGATTCCGCCATACACGGTATCTCCCTCAAAATCGCCGAAGCGTAATTTATCTTCAACTATTTGAGGTCTATCGTGTATAGTATGAACCGGATGAATGGTACTACAATTTTTTCTGTCGCCCGAACGTTTTTTGCCACGGCGGCGAAGATGTGTTTTTGGAGAAAAACCGATTAACCGTTTTTCTTTCAAAGCACGATATATTGTAGATGTACACACATTCAAGCCTTGTTCATTGCACTTATATGCAATGATTTCAGGAGACCAAAAACATTTAAGATGTTCGGTTATATAATTATATAACTCTGTATCCGGCTGAATTACATGTTTTCTTACACAGTTTCGTCTTCTGATAATATACAAGGTTGTGGCACGCCATGCGTTATAGCGTTGTTTCTTCTTACTGAAATTACGCTTAACCTCACGGCTTATTGTAGATGGGCTTCTGCCTAAAATCTTAGCGATTTCTCTATAACTTTTCTTTTCTGTCAAAAGTTGTTGTAGACAAATGCGTTCAGATAGTGTAAAATGTATATATGGCTTCATATTAACCTCCGTGTTATTGTATTTGTCGTTATTTACATTTTACACTAAAGTTGATATGAAGTCCATACTTTTTTGGGTGTTGCACTTAATATTATAATCCACCCCCCTCCCCTTACACAGGGGAGGCGTTGGTTTGTGCTGCTGAATAGGTTCTGTATATCCTTATACATTAGCTAAATTTTGCACTGCCGTGCAAAGCTAAATTATCTCATTTCATTCGATAGCTAAATTGTTTCTTGCGAAACAGCTAAATTAAATTCGCCATTATAGCTGCCGTTAGGCGCCCTGACCGCAACGCAGTGTAGGGAAGAAGTGCCCTTGGGGTACAATTTAGCTGAACGAAGTTCAATTTAGCGTGTGCAACACATTTAGCTCGCTGAAAGCGAATTTAGCTTTTGACAACCCTTCCACCACTAACGTGGTCCCCCTCCCCTTACACAGGGGAGGCTTTGGTCTGTGCTGCTGAATTATGCATTATGAATTAATAATCCTCGTACCATTTCGTTACATCTGCGACCGCATCGTCCGGGTACGAATGGAGCAATATCCTTGATTTGAACTGCACAAACCGTGCGTATTTGTGGCGTGCCGTCTGCCTGACCTCTTTCAGCTTCGGCAGCGCATTTATTTTCTCGTCGTCCGTCAAAACGGCATATATTTTCTCCTTGCTGAGCGGCTGCGCATCGCCGAACCATTCCGGCACGGGCGCACCCTTGCACGCCGTGAGAAAGTCCGCTGCAAGCTCATATTCCGCATCAATCCCGTTAATCACCGCAAAATCGTGCAGCGCACCGAACATCACGCTCCTGTGATGCGGTGTAATCAGCAAATCACGCTCGTCCGCAAACCCGGCAAGCCGGTCGAAAAACCCGAACGGACTCTCGAAAGCGTTTGTCAGCTTTTCCTCGCTCATTCGCAAAAGTCCGCTGTTGTGAAACAAATCGAGGACGGCTTCAAGCTTTTTCAGCCGAATCAAATCGCCGAACGACATATAATTGTTCGATATTATCTCATACGGCGGCAGCAAGCTGTGCTTAATACCGTGCATTTCGGCTTCTTTCGCTATAAGCGTTCCCGGAAGAACCTTTAAAAATCCGAGCTGCAATTCGTGCGGATGCAGATTAAATGCGAAATCGAACGATTTTTTGAACGATTCCATATCCTCATACGGCAAGCCCGCAATCAAATCGAGATGATACACGGCTTTCGTATCTTCCAAAATTCTCCTTGTGTTTTCCGCAAGCTTTCCGAGATTGCAGTTCCTGTGAACCGCTTTCAGCGTTTTCTCGTTCACGCTTTGCAGTCCCGCTTCAATCCTTATAATACCCTCGTCAAACCTGCTCAATATATCAATAAATTCATCATTCACCCTGTCTGCGGCAATCTCAAAATGAAACTGCGTTTTTGTGTTGAATTTCAATATTTCGCGGAGTATATCGCAGCTGCGCCGCAAATCGCTGTTGAACGTCCTGTCCACAAGTTTCACGATTCTGACTCCGCTGTCCGAAAACCTTTTCAGCTCACGCACGGCATTTTCGGTGTTTTTGTATCTTATTCCCTTTTCCGCAGAGGAAAGGCAGTAGCTGCACGAATACGGACAGCCCTTGGACGTTTCGTAATAAAAAATCTTGTTTGAATCCTTTAAATCCTCTTCCGTATACGGAAACGGCTTTTCATCGAGCGGAAGAGGCTCGGCTTCTATTATCCCCGACACATTCTCCGTAAGAATACGTCTGAACGCCGTTTCGCCCTCTCCCTTTATTATAACGTCTGTAAAAGGATATTCTTTCATGTATTTTTCGGCATTGTACGCCGCCTGCGGCCCGCCTAAGACGATTTTTATTTTCGGGTTCGCTTTTTTCAGAATATCCGCAGCTTCTATGCATTTTTCGGCATTCCATATGTAGCAGGAAATTCCGACAATATCGGGTTTTGATTTTAAAATATCCGCAGCAACTCTGAAAATCTCGTCGTTTATCGAATATTCCTTCAGCTCGCAGTCAAGCCCCTGCTCATTCAGATATGCACCGATTTCCCTGACGGAAAGCGAGGTATGGATATATTTTGAATTAATTGCCGCAAGTATGATTTTCATCGTAGCTCCTCAAAAAAATCTTTCATAAGCGCAGCACATTCCGTTTCCATTATGCCGCCCCGAAAGCTCACCTTTCTGCATATGTTAAAATCGTAAAACAAATTGAACCGAGAGCCGACCGCACCGAATTTTTCTTCGTATGCGCCGAAATATACGCAGTCTATGCCGGACATCAGGATTGCGCCGGCGCACATCGGGCACGGCTCCAGCGTGACGTATATTTCGCAGCCCGAAAGCCGCCTTGTTTTAAGCTTTTTACACGCCTGCTCCACGGCGCATATTTCGGCATGAGCGGTGGCCGAAAGCCCGGCTTCTCTCATGTTGTACGCACGTGATATTATTTCGCCGTCTTTCACTATTACCGCTCCTACGGGAACATCGCCGGACGCAAGCGATTTTTCGGCTTCCCGAATCGCCTCAAGCATAAATTCAGATTTCATCTAATGTCAATTCAAATGCAGGAATGAAATGCTCCATGAAATAATCGGCTTCCGGAAGTGCGAGCTTCTCAATCGCCTGTTTTATCGAGATTTTAGCCTTTGCAAAATCTCGGTTGCCTGCATTTTCCTCCTCCGTACATTTTATATACGCCGAAATTTTGTCGGCGGCTTTTATGAAGTTTTCGTATTTTTTATCGAAAAATATATCGTGATATGCCGGCTTAAGCTTGTCCGGCAGCTTTTCCTCAAGGCTCAGCTTTGCCGATATTTCAATGCTCTTGTACGCCGTTGAAATATCCTTGTTCATATATTTTATCGGCGTCGGCATATCGCCCGTTATTATCTCGCTCATGTCGTGATACATTCCGAGCACGGCAAGACGCTGAGCATCCGCATCGCCGCCGAAAATCTCGTTGTTTATAACTCCGAGGGCGTGCGCCGTCATGGCAACCTCCAGGCTGTGCCTGCTCAGGCTTTCGGGGTCTGTGTTTCGCATGAGCCCCCAGCGGTATATATATTTCATTCTCGACGCAAGCGCAAAAAAATTGTAACTGCCCATAACTCCCTCCCGATACCATAAAATTATCCTAATATACATTATATATCAAATGCGGCGTTTTGTCAATGAAATAAAGCTACAAAATTATTTCTGCGTATTGTAATATTTTATACATATAGCAAAAAACGTATATTCAAAAAACAGGTTCATACAAAACTTTTGTGTGACATTTTAAATCAGACATGACGGATTTAAAAAAAGGTATCGCAAAAGAAAGGCTTTGTCAATTGTACGAATGTGTTTTTCGCAGAAAATACGGGAGATGCCGCATATCGCAGCACCTCCCGCATTTTGGGTATTTCACGCAATTTTCAAATTGCGTCAGTCGTCAAGATTTTTCTTGTTTTCAGACTTGTTCCGGTTGTTTTGGTTGTTTTGATTGTTTTGATTGTTCAGCTGATTTTTAATTTTTTCCTGAAGCTTGTTGCGGTTGTTGTTTTCCTGATTTTTCATCATTCATCTTCCTTAAAATAAGTTTTGTCTTTTTAAGACAATAATATTATGCGGAATTTTTTTTGTTTTATACAGCTTCAAAAAATATTTTTGAATTATTCGGTTTTGCGCAGCGGGCCGAATCCGGCAACCTCAACGCACAGCTGACCTTTGTCCGTCAACATAAAATCGGCAAATTTTCTCGCCGGAGAATCCTTTGGCTCATCTTTTCTGAATACGACATACGTGTTGTTTGAAAGCGGATATTCGCCGCTCGCAATGGTTTCGTCGTTCGGCGCAACGCCGTCTATTTTCAGGAGCTTCAGCCTATCAAAGGTATTATAAAAAGCGTTCATGTTGTTGAAATAATAATATATGCTGTAGCCCAGTCCGTAGCCTTTCGGATTTTCCGTCATGCAGTCCATAACGTCCGTTAAAACATTCGACATTGTGACAGATGTGGTTTCTTTTCTGATTTTCTCGTTTATATCCTTGCCGTGCAGGAAATGGCGCTGCATTTGTGCGTGGCTGCCGCTGTCGTAGTTCCTCGCATAAGGGTAAAGAGCAGCGTCCGGTCCTCCCAACTCTTCCCAGTTCGCATATTTATTATCTACATATATATTAGTTATCTGCTCCTGCGTCAGATTTTCAATGCTGTTTTCCTTGTTCGTGAAAAATATCATGGCATCATACGCTATCGGAACAAGCTCAAGCTCAACGTTATTTTCTTTTGCCAAATCGAGTATTTCCTGTGCCGGATACACCGAAGCTATGATAACGTCGTTTTCGCCGTTTATGAGCTTTTCGTATGAAGCGTAGCTTTTGCTGTGCTTTTTGGGCTTTTCTTTGTGTTCGTAGCCGTTGTAAAACAGACAGCTGTAAACCGCTTCCGTAAACGGATATGTTGAGGTCGAACCGTCTATTACCGGCATTTTCTTGTCAAATCCAAGCTCAATTGCGGTCTGTGAAGGATATATCTGAAAATAATCGCATATTTTGTCCGCCATTTCAGCAGTTTCAAATCTTGTTATGTCCTTAGACGGTCTTAAATATCCCACATTGACAGGTGTGCCCACAGGGTCGATTTCGCCCGTATCTTCATGATCGCACGGAGTGGATGTGCCTATAAGCTTGTAGGCGCTCAAGGCGTACGCCGAAACGTCCGCATAATCTTTCACATATCCGTCGCGGCTCAAATCCTCCGCAGTCACGTTCTGCGGCTCGTTTTTGAGCCCTGCCGCCAATACGGCACGTGCCGCCATGATAACCATTTCTTCTCTTGTCACGTTTCTTTCGGGTTCGAAGTTTTTCTCGCCCGTACCTTTTATAATACCCATATCACGTGCTTTTTTCACGACAGGGGCACACCACATATCCGCCGGTACGTCGTCAAATCCGCTGTCTGCCGACTTGCTTTCGTCAACGCCTATGATTCGCATGGTTATTGCGACGGCCTCCGCACGTGTTATATTATCGAAAGGGTTCGCATTGTTGTTCTCGTCACCGAAAATAATTCCCCGCTGCGCAAGCTTCTTCATCATGTAATATTCGTATTCGTCGGTTTCGTCCGCAAAAACGGCTTTATCCGCAAAGTATACCTCGGTTTTCCGGTTCTCGTTTTCTTTCGGCACTGTTCCCCATACGTATCCGTCATAATATGCACACAGCGCAATCGGCTTTTTGTCGTCCGCATAGCGGAGCATGATAGAGCTGTATTTCTGATAATTCTCGTGCAGTATCTTGTCGCCGTCCGGGAACGGTACTTTTATCTGCACGAAAGTTTCTTCCTCGGCATATGCGGAAAAAGACACCGCCAGAAATGCCGCAAGCGTCAGGTTCAATAATTTTTTTAACATATGTTTTCCCCCTTTTTTGTGTTGTTTATACTTGTATTATACAGGATTTTCATATACTTGTCAATAGTTTTTTCGAAATGATGAAAAATAAGACGAAAATACACTTTAGAGTTATATATTGTCTAAAACATTTACAACGGAAATTCCTTTTCTCTTTGCGTAATCAACCGTGTTTTTTGTGCCGGAAGGCTCGCCGTTAAAAACCGCTGTAACAAGACTTGACCTGTCTGCCATAAATTCATTTCGCTTTTGGTAACAGCCTCTGTAATAATTTTCGCTGACAATCTTAACAAAATCAGCTTTCTTAATTATATTTTTGTATTTTAGTTTTTCGTATATACTTCGCCGATTTTCAAATCCGGGATGCGGAACGGCACATATTAAATGAAGATTGTCGTTGCGTTTCCGCTTTTTGAGTACGATTTCCGCCGCCCATATGTCCGTTCCTTGCGCCATGCCGGTTATAAATGTTACGTAGCCTTTGGCTATTGCGTCGTCAATGGCTTTTTCCAAAAGGCACTTGATTTTTCGTTTTGAATGGTTAAGCTTCTGCGGTCTGTGTCCCGTAAAGCAACATCTGTGCTGTTTCATTTCTTCTTTAATCATTAAAATCACCTCCTTATTTATTATAACAAATTTTTTCAAATTACGCAAGCGCGTATACGCATAAAAGTAAAAAGTTATAAAATAATATTAAAATAAAATATACGGAAGTGAAAGTATGGGAATAAAAAATGCGGTGGTTATGCGCATTAAAGAATTATGCAAAGAAAAAGGAATTAAATTCAATACACTTGCGACCGAATCGGGAGTTACTCCCTCCACGGTATACAGCCTGCTTGACGAAAGCAGAAAAGATGTCGGAATACTTGTCTTGAAAAAGCTGTGTGACGGCATGGGCATTTCAATTACGGATTTTTTCGATTCCGATATATTCAGGAATTTGGAACAGGAAATCAGATAAAGGGTGGATTATACAATGGACACATATCAAGCGGTGAAAAACCGTATATCGGCGCTGTGCGGAGAAAAAGGCATAACGATAAACAAGCTGGCTACGGAATCGGGAATTGCCCCGTCCACAATAAAGAATATATTATACGGAAAAAGCGTAAATCCGAGGATTGTCACGCTGAAAAAGCTGTGCGACGGCATGGATATTTCGCTGACGGACTTTTTCGATACAAAAGAATTTTCCGAGCTTGAACAGGAAATTAAGTGACGCCGAGGTGCTTTTATGGAACAAAAAATAAGACGTGACCGCTGCATGGGCGATAATCTCAGAAAGCTTAGGTTTAATTATGATATATCACAGGAAAAACTGTGTGCGGAGCTTCAGCTTCGTGGGTGCGACATCGGCAGAAGTACGTATGCAAAATATGAAGCCGGTCTGCTGAATATCCGTGCAAGCGTGATTATAGAGCTGCGAAAAATCTATAACTGCACATACGATGATTTTTTTGAAGGACTTGATGTTACCGATTGAAAGGTTTTATATTAATTAGGAATTAGGAATTAGGAATTAATAACTTCTAACTTCTAATTCCTAATTCCTAATTAAAAAAGGCAAACGCTGCATTGCCTTTCAAAGCGGAGTTTTTATATGTAAGAATCAACCTCGATATACAATAATGCACAAGACGTTGCGAAAATAAATGTAAAAAGTTATACAAAAGGCACAAAAAGAAAAAATATGCGGAAAAAAGCTTGACAGAGAGGAAAAAAAGTGATATAATGGTAAAGCTGTCACGGAGGAAACGTGAGCCGAGTAAAAAGATTTTGAAAAAATCGAAAAAA
>CAKVOK010000086.1 GCA_934792465.1 uncultured Clostridia bacterium
GCCTACAACCCCTCAGTCGGCTTTGCCGCCAGCTCCCCTTACACAGGGGAGCCTATATGGGGTACGTGCAAGCCTAAGTGGGTGTCCTTGCACAGGGGAGCCTATTGGGAATTACGAATGCATAATTTCTAATTTCTCATTCCTAATTCCTAATTAATATCTATTCAGCGGCACAGACCAATGCCTCCGGCGGTGGAAGGGTTGTAAAGATTCCTGTGTAAAGGCGCCGGAAGCTGCCGTGCAGCGGAGGTGTGGGGATCGCCTGTGGCGGTGGAGGGGTTGTCAAAATCCATGTAAGCTGCCGTGCAGCGGAAGTGTGGCGGAATAATTATAAAAAAATACAATACAAATTTATAAAAATCAACATATAAGGAGAGAGTCAGATGACAAATGTTTATGATATACTTGAAGAAAGGGGACTTATTGCACAGACAACTCACGCAAAAGAAATACGTGAGCTTCTCGGCAAAGAAAAAGTAAGCTTCTATATAGGCTTCGACCCGACTGCGGACAGCCTGCACATCGGTCATTTCCTGCAAATGGTAGTAATGCGCCATATGCAGATGGCGGGACACCGCCCGATTGCGCTTGTCGGCGGCGGCACGGGAATGGTCGGCGACCCGTCCGGCAGAACGGATATGCGCCAGATGATGACTGTCGAAACCATCAGCCACAACTGCGACCGCTTCAAAGAACAGCTTTCGAGGATAATCGACTTTTCCGACGGAAAAGCGATTATGGTAAACAATGCGGACTGGCTTATGAATCTTAATTATATCGAATTTTTGAGAGATATTGGCGTATGCTTCTCCGTAAACCAGATGCTGACGGCGGAATGTTTCAAAACAAGACTCGAAAAAGGCTTGTCGTTCATCGAATTCAACTATATGCTCATGCAGAGCTACGATTTCCTGATGCTGTACAAAAAATACGGCTGTAAAATAGAGCTTGGCGGCAACGACCAGTGGAGCAACATTCTCGGCGGTCTGGAGCTTGTTCGCCGCAAAGAAAATGCGCAGGTATACGGCATGACATTCACGCTGCTGACGAACAGCGAGGGCAAGAAAATGGGCAAGACCGCAAAAGGTGCGCTTTGGCTCGACCCCGAAAAGGTTTCGCCGTATGAATTTTATCAGTATTGGAGAAACGTTGACGACTGCGACGCCTGCCGTTTCATGAAGCTTGTTACGTTTGTGCCGATGGAAGAAATCAGAGAAATGGAAAAGCTCGAGGGTGCACAGATTAACGAAGTTAAAAAACGTCTTGCATACGAGGTTACGAAGCTTGTACACGGCGAGGAGGAAGCCGAAAAGGCAAGAGCCTCCGCAGAAGCCATATTCGCCGGCACGGGCGAGGGCAGTATGCCGGAATTTCAGCTTGACGCAACGGATATGGGTATTCTCGATGTGCTTGTAAACACGAAGCTTTGTTCATCCAAATCCGAGGCAAGACGTCTTTGCCAGCAGGGCGGAATTGCGGTTGACGATGAAAAGGTGACCGACCCGAACTATACAATACCGGCGGAAAAAGCCGATTCATTCGTTATCAAAAAAGGCAAAAAGGTATTTTTAAAAGTTGTTAAATAATTGCTGACTTATGGGGTGTGACAGAATTTATTGATTTTGGCACACCCTTGTTTAAAATTTCCGCTTGTCTGCGGCGGAAAACACAAAAAAAATCATTGCAGACAGAATGGAGATTATCACAATGAAAAAGAAAATAACGGCTTTCGCCGCAGCTGCGGTGTTGCTGTTCAGCACCGCTTCGGCAGCCTATACAGACCTTGAAAATTACGGCTGGGCAAGCGACGCCGTATATTCGCTGACGGAAAAAGAAATCATGGAGGGAATCGGGAACGATATGTTCGACCCGAGCGGAAACGTAACATACGAACAGCTGGCGAAAATGGCGGTTCTCGCATTCGGCGAAGTGAAAGAAACCGACGAAGTAAGCTTCAAAGACGTTCCGAAAGAAAAATGGTCACACAAATATGTCGAATCCGCAAAAGCATGGTTCGGCATAAACGGCGATACGTTCGGTGCGGAAAACGATATGCCCCGTATCGAGGTTGCGAGAGTTATGGTGAACGCACTCGGAGCAGAGCTTGTGACGGACGGCAAAGCTTTCACAGACAACGCAGAAATTTCGGACGAGCTGAAGCCTTATGCATATACGGCGGAAAAACTCGGTATCATAAACGGATACCCGGACGGCAGCTTCAAGCCGAACGGCAGCATAACACGTGCGGAAGCCGCAGTTATGCTTGAAAGAACGCTGAAATCCGTAAAACCGGCAGACCCTGCACCTACGCCCACACCGGACGCAACGCCCGCTCCCGATGCAACTCCCTCTCCCTCGCCTACGCCCACACCGGACAGCGGAAACAATCAGCAGATGAAATCGAGAATGGATTTCTTCGTTGTGACGAACGTAAGCCCCGTTCTCGTTGACGGCGAAGAAACATACAAAATCGAGGGATATTCCGGCGAAGAAGAATACAGCTTCACTTGCGAAAAAGCGCAGACGCAATACAACGGCAATCTGACGAGCGACCAAATTTCAAAGGGCGACGTTTTGTCCGTTGTATACGATGTGAGGAGCAAGGCACGCGTGGTTCAGCGGCTGTTCAATATTTCCGAGCATTACAGCGATGATTATGCCGTAAACGGATTTAACAAAACAAAAATATATTCGGTCGGATTCATGGACTATTACTGCGGCCTTGTGAGAAAAAGCGTTTCTTCGAGCATTGCGCTTTCCAAGGACGCAACGGCGGAAGCCTCCGAGTCCGTTGCCGTAAAGAGTGATACGGTTTATTATGAATATTTTCCGAAATCCAAAACCGTAAAGCTTTCCGACAAAGGCTCGATATATCCGGAGAAAAAGATTCTCGAAACCCCCTACAGCGATGACGGAAGTATCGTATTTGTCCGTACAGAGGACGGAATCGCAAAAGAAGTATATATATTAAACAATAAATAATGTCTACTGAACAAATGGTTTTGCGAAACCATTTGTGTGAAACCTTCGGTTTCACACCTAAAAACAGCATAAGAATGCCGTTTTTAGGTTCACGACATTGATTTAATTGCTGTTTCAAGTCAACTGTCGGGGGACGACAGCCGACTTGAAAGTGCAAGACTTTTGGCAAAAAAACACAAAATCCTTGCACTTGAACAATTACAAAATGCCGAAAAAATTAGTATATGAGTGCATTTTGTAATTGTTCAGCAGTCATTAAATAATTCTTCAAACTCTATAAAGGGACTTTATAAAAATGCACAGACCGCATAAAGCAATATTTTTTTAAAGTCCCAAAAGAGGGTGTGGAAAAACGATTTTGTTTTTTCCACACCCTCTTTTTTTCTAAAAATACGGCAAATGTGCCATTTTAATCCCATATGTACTATTTTTTTACAGGGTATTGACTTTTACTGCAAAATGTGATATGCTAATATAGCAATTTGAGATAACGGAGGTTGTATGATATTTGACAAAAACGATATATCAGGTATTGAAAACGCCATAGACCGCTATTTATACAGCGATTACAATTCGGAACCGGAATATCTCGAAGAAGAATTGCCTGAATGTGAATAGCAACGAATTAAGGCGCATATTACAACACACAAATTAATAATATTACGATATGAGATTTTACAGAGGGGGATTATTACAAATGAAGCTTAGTGAACAGAAGATGAAGTATTATCAGAGCTATATCAAAGAGAACTACGGGGAAATCCCGGTACGTGTAATAGCAGAGGATTTAGGCATAAGTAAGTATCACGTAACACAACTCGCACATCAAATGGGGCTTAAGATAACTCCCGAACAGTTCAGTGAGCTTTCGTATTATACCAGAGGGGCGGAAAATCCGAACCCTATTACGTATACAACCTGTATGCTCGTCTGTAAATATCATTATCAGGGCGACAGCATAAGCAAAATCGCATATTTTCTTATGCGCCCGGCAAGCGTTATCCGCAGAATTTTGGACGAATCCATGCGCAGCGGATATTATTATCAAATCAACAACATAAAGGAGGCGGCAAAACAATAAACGCAAAGCAACTTGAAAAATGCAGAAAGAAAGCGTTAAAGGCTATCAATCTGTATCTCGATATTATGCTGGACGGCGAGAAAGCCGGCGCCGCACCGATAAATCAGCTTGCTTCGGCAATCGGCGTATTGACCGACAGATTTTTGAAAGATGCCGAAGACAATTCGGGAAACGGACAGCTGGACGAAATTCTGTCGGCAATAAAGAATAACTGAAGCTCATCATGGAGGTGACTCATATATTCAGCAAAAAACAGCTTAAGCTGTTAAAGCTTTTTAAGAACGGCGGACTCAAGCGTATAAACATACTTGAGGGGTCCGTCCGTTCGGGGAAAACATATATTTCCCTCATAATCTGGGCGCTGTTCGTTGCGTGCGGCGAGAAAAACGCAAGCTATCTCATGTGCGCAAAGACATTGACGGGACTGCGCAGAAACGTGCTCGACACCCTCGAAAATCTCGTCGGCAGCGCCAATTTTTCTTATTCGGTATCAAAAAAAGAGGGTACGCTCTTCGGCAGAAAAGTATATCTCGAGGGCGCAAGCGATTCGAGAGCGGAGGGGAAAATCCGGGGACTCACGCTGAGCGGTGCGTACTGTGACGAAATAACGCTTTTTTCCGAAGATTTTTTTGCAATGCTTCTTTCCAGGCTCAGCCGTGAAAATTCCAAGCTTATCGGTACGACAAACCCGGACAGTCCCAGACACTGGTTCAAGATAAAATATCTCAACCGAAAAAACGAGCTTAATATGCTTGTTATGAAGTTTTTGATTGACGACAATCCGTTTTTGCCGAAAGAATACGTCAAGAATCTGAAAAAGGAATACACGGGCATATATTACGACCGGTTCATCAAAGGCGAGTGGAAATCCGCCGAGGGGATTATTTATCGTGATTTCGCAGAAAATCCCGATAAGTTTAAGTATAACGGCGAGAAGATAGAGCTTGCCGTTATCGGCGTGGATTTCGGCGGCAACATCTCGGCGCACAGCTTTGTTTGCAGCGGATTTACAAAGAATTTCGAAAAGACCGTGTGTCTTGACGAATTTTATATTAAGGAAAAGATTTCGCCGGACGAGCTGGAGAAGTATTTCGTGGAATTTGTGAGAAAATGCAAAAAGGAATATCCGCTTTACGAGGTGTATTGCGACAATGCGGAAACCACGCTTATCATGGGGCTTTCGGCAGCGGCGGCGAACTATGCGCTCGGCGTGGACGTGCGCCCGGCGAAGAAAAAGAAAATCTGCGACAGAATCAGTTTTTATACTATGATGATGTCGCAAGGACGGTTTATGATAAGCGATAAATGCCCGAACCTTGCGGACGCTCTGATGTGCGCCGTGTGGGACCCCGGCAGCATTGCGGACAAGCGCCTGGACAACGGTATACTGAACGTAGACAGCCTGGACGCCATGGAATATTCCACGGAAAACTACATAAGCGAATGTATCGACAGATAAGAAGGGATGTAACAACAAACTCAAAAATAACATAGATAGGAGATTAATCATGGATATACAAAATTATTTGAAAAGCATGGGACTTTTAAGACTTCCCCGTGATTATTACGATAAAATAGCCATGTGGGAAGATTGGTACAAGGGCAAATCCGCCGGATTTCACAGCTATACGCAATACAACGGCAAGCATACGATAAGCCGCTGCCGCGCATCTCTTTCCATGGCAAAAAGAGTGTGCGAGGAATGGGCGAATCTTCTGCTCAACGAAAAGGTGAATATCGCCTTTAAAAACGAGAAAAATTCCGATTTGCTGAATAGAATATTCGACAGCAGCAATTTCTATGCGAACGCCGCAATGCTTCTCGAACTGACGTTTGCACTCGGCACGGGTGCGTTCGTGGAATACGGCGAGGGCGAAAACACGGTTATGGATTTCGTCAGTGCGGATATGATTTATCCTCTTTCGTGGCACAGCGGAATCGTGGACGAATGTGCCTTTGCCAGCCGTATATATAAGAACGGCACAAACTGCATATACATAAATATTCACGAAAAAGAGGGCGGAAGATATTCGATAAGGAATATTTTCGTTGACGATTACGGCAAGGAAATCAAATTTGACGATACCATAGACGGCGAAATGAGCGATGTAAAAAGATTTCAGATTATCCGACCGAATACGGTTAATAACATATCGTTCCGCAGTCCCATGGGAATATCGGTTTTTTCCGACAGTATCGATGTTTTGAAAAGTATTGATTTGATTTACGACAGCTATCAGAACGAATTTCGGCTGGGTAAAAAGAGGATTCTTGTGCCTGCCGGAATGGCGCAGCTCCAATCTTCGAACGGCGCTATGAAGCCTATTTTCGACGATAACGACACCGAATTTTATGCGATGAGCGATAAATCGCTGACGGATTTAAAGGAAATCAATATGACGCTGCGCACGGACGCACACGAAACGGCGCTGCAAAGAAATCTCGACTTGCTTTCGCTGAAATGCGGTCTTGGCTGCGACAGATTCAAATACGACAGCAAGAGCATAAAGACGGCTACGCAGGTCATAAGCGAAAAATCGGAGCTGTATCAAAACATAAAGAAACACGAAAAGCCCATTGAAGCGGCTCTCAAAGGGATTGCCCTGTGCATAACGGGCGAGATTCCCGAAATCAAATTTGACGACAGTATTATCGAAGATACCGATTCCGTTGCACAGAGAGCAATGCAGGAATTTGACAAGGGAATAATCACGAAAGAGGAATATATTAAGCGTGTATACGGCAGTGTGAAATAATTTTTGCACAATCGGCTGAAAAATTTAATATTTTTTTGAATCGAAAGCTGTCTTTTTTTCAAAGGCGGCTTTTGATTTTATTTGAATAAGCAGCTAAATTCGCTGTACGAATTTAATTTAGCTGTTTCGTAAGAAACAATTTAGCTATCAAGTGAAACGAGATAATTTAGCTTTGCACGGCAGTGCAAAATTTAGCTGATGTGTATACCGCTACCTACAACCCCTCAGACGGCATACGCCGCCAGCTCCCCTTGCACAGCGGAGCCTATGAAGTCCGCACAGACCCTATTCAGCGGCACTAACCAATGCCTCCCCTGTGTAAGGCGCCGGAAGCTGCCGTGCAGCGGAGGTGTGGGGACCACGTTAGTGGTGGAAGGGTTGTAAATCATTGCGCAAAACCGCAAGTAAACACATGCCTACAACCCCTCAGTCGGCTTTGCCGCCAGCTCCCCTTACACAGGGGAGCCTATATAAGTATGTGCGAACCTAAGTGGGTGCCCTTGCACAGGGGAGCCTATAGAAGCATGTGCAGACCTAAGTAAATGCCCTTACACAGGGGAGCCTATCGAAATCACTACAAATTTTTATAAATCATATGTTATAATATTTTATAATCTGACAAAGGAGGTTTTACCATGAAAATATACGGATATGTGAGGGTGTCAAGCACAGACCAAAATGAGGATAGACAAATGCTGGCACTCCGCAAACAAAATATTGCAGAAAAAAATATATACGTCGACAAGCTTTCGGGAAAGGATTTTAACAGACCGGCATATAAAAAACTTCTGCAAAAGCTGCGTGCCGGGGATTTGCTCTATATCCTCTCTATCGACCGTCTCGGCAGAAACTACGAGGAAATTCAAAACCAATGGCGGCTGCTGACAAAGGATATAGGTGCGGATATATGCGTTATAGATATGCCTTGCCTGGACACAAGACAGGGCAAAGACCTAATGGGAACGTTTATAGCGGATTTGGTGCTTCAAATATTGTCTTTCGTGGCACAGAACGAAAGAGAGAATATCCGGAAAAGACAACAGCAGGGAATAGTCGCAGCAAAGGCAAAGGGCGTGCGCTTCGGCAGACCGGAAAAGGATTTGCCCGACGATTTCGTGTCGCTGATTAAACAATGGGAAAGGAAAAGAATTCCGCTAAAAAAGATATTGGAAAAATGCGAAATGAGCGAATCCACGTTTTACCGCCGGCTTCGTGAATATCGTATAAAAAAAGAATAACTGTCAAAAGGTGTACTTTTTGACAGTTGTTTTATTACATAGTAATTATAGCATATATT
>CAKVOK010000087.1 GCA_934792465.1 uncultured Clostridia bacterium
GACATATACCGACTGGGAACTGATTATTGTAGATGACTGCTCGGCAGATAATACCGACGAAATTGTGAAGCCGTTTTTGTCTGATAAAAGAATCAAGTATATAAAAAACGAAACCAACAGCGGAGCTGCCGTATCCAGAAATCGGGCATTGCGCGAAGCAAAAGGAAAATGGATTGCTTTTCTTGACAGTGATGATTTGTGGTTGCCTGTAAAGCTTGAAAAACAGATTGCGTTTATGAAGAAAAACGACTATCACTTTTCATATACAAACTACGTTGAAATAAATGAAGCCTCTATTCCAAACGGACGGTTTATCACAGGCCCCAAAAGGATAACAAAGCATGGTATGTATAACTATTGCTGGATGGGATGCCTGACGGTTATGTATGATGCGGAAACGGTTGGACTAATTCAAATAGCTGATATTAAAAAGAATAATGACTACGCAATGTGGTTGAAAATATGTAAAAAATCGGAATGCTATCTACTTGATGAAGTTCTTGCCATGTATAGACGGGGCAGAACCGGTTCGATTAGTAGCCACAGTGTCAAGACGCTGATTAGATGGCATTATGATTTATTTAGAAAGGCAGAAAAACAAAGCGTTATGCTCGCAACTTTTCATACCGCACGCAATTTGGTGTTTGGTTTCTACAAGAAAAAAAGATACGTGAAGAAGTCCCAAAAGTGAAGCCTCCTTTGTTTTAAATACAAACATGAATGAGTGATAGATTTAGGTACAGCAAAAGATATGGATAGAATTTATATAGAGAAGGCACTGCACGGAAAAATTTCTCAAGCATTTTCTACAAAAAACGGCTTTGTGCCATATCGTGTTTTGGAATATGTGACGATAACATATGTCAAGAGGCTTTAAAGGAGTAAACATGAAAAAAGCGATAGTGGTAATATCTTTCGATGGGTACAAAGATTTGTGGGATACATTTTTCGAATGCTATGAAAAGTTTTTTCCAGATTGCACACTGCCGATTTATTTGATTACCAATAACGAAATGCCGACATACCCGCGCGTAACTGTGGTAACTACCGGCGAAGAGGTGTCGTGGAGCCATCGAGTTCGGAATGCATTGGAACAAATTCTGGAAGATACGCTACTTGTAATGCTGGAGGATTACTTCCTTTGCGAAAAAACCGATTCGGCAAAGATTGATGAGTTATTCCGCATTTTTGCCGAAAATGATTACGATTATATGAGGGTAATTCCCATACCAGTTCAACACAGAAAAGAACGTGCCGGAGCCTATCCGCTTGATTCATCGGCATTATATGGCGTCAATCTTCAAGCGGCGATTTGGAAAAAATCGTATTTACAAAAACTTCTTTACAATGATGATTTCAGCGCATGGGAATTTGAAGCCCGGCAGAAAACAGACAGTCCGTCGCGCATTGGCGGAAATTGTGTTGCGCTCAATTATATCGGCTTAAGCTACCTGAATGGTGTTATACAGGGCAAGTGGTACCCGCGGACTGTAAAGGAACTCAAAAAATACGGGATACATGTTGCGACAGATAAACGCCCTGTTATAAAAAGACGCAAACTCATCGCAATGGACGCAAGAAACTGGCTGTCACATCATATACCAGTAAAAGTAATCCGCGCCGTAAAGCCTATTGCTATGCGCGTTGGATGCAAATTTGTTACAAAAGACTGAAAAATAAAAAGAAAGGCGACGCGATATGTCTTGTTCGTTTAAAGATAGTGTATTGATGATAACCGGAGGGACCGGCTCTTTCGGAAATGCTGTTTTGGAGAGATTTCTCACCACCGATGTCAAAGAAATCCGCATTTTTTCACGCGATGAAAAAAAGCAGGACGATATGAGGCATTTGTACAATAATCCCAAATTGAAATTTTATATTGGAGATGTCCGGGACATTTCCACGTTGCGTCCGGCAATGCAGGGCGTTGATTACATATTCCATGCAGCGGCTCTTAAGCAGGTTCCGTCGTGCGAATTTTTCCCGCTCGAAGCGGTAAAGACCAATGTGATCGGGACGGATAATGTGCTGACAGCCGCAATAGATGCCGGTGTTCAGCGTGTTGTATGTCTGTCCACGGATAAGGCAGCCTACCCGATCAATGCGATGGGGACCAGCAAGGCCATGATGGAGAAAATCATTATTGCGAAAGCAAGAAATGTGGATCCGGAAAAAACACGCATTTGCTGTACAAGATACGGCAATGTTATGTGTTCACGCGGCTCGGTCATCCCGCTGTTCATAGACAAGATCAAGCACGGGTTGCCTCTGACGATAACCGAGGGAGCCATGACACGCTTTATCATGAATTTGAATGAGGCTGTGGATCTGGTGCTTTATGCATTTGAAAACGGAAGCCAAGGCGATCTGTTTGTGCAGAAAGCGGATGCTTGTACGATCGATGTCCTCACGCAGGCAATCAAAGAGCTGTTTGGTGTTCCCGATTATCCCACTCAGATAATCGGTATTCGCCACGGCGAAAAAATGTATGAAACATTACTTACAAACGAGGAGTGCGCCCGCGCGGTCGATTGCGGAATGTTTTATCGTGTCATTGCAGATAACCGCGATCTGAATTACGAAAAATATCTCTCGATGGGCAATAAAGAACGTAATACATTGACAGAGTTTAATTCAAATAACACAAGATTGCTCAATGTCGAAGAGACAAAGTGTAAATTGCTCACTTCTCAGCTTGTTGTTGATGAACTTGCCTCGTGGAATGTAAAACAATAACTGATGAGGAAATACAATGAAATCCTTTTTAAAAACGATATTATCTTATGTATTTAATGGCACAAAGCTGCTTAGAATGAGACATGTTGGTAAAGGTGTTTTCATTTTAAAGGGGCTTACGGTCAATTCTCCTCAATATATAGAGATTGGGGACAGGGTGAGAATTGGTCGCTTTTCGCGGCTTTCTTGTTACGATGCAGGTGAACCGATTTTACTTAAAATAGGAAATGGCTGTTATATAGGCGATTTCTTTTCAGTTTGCACTGCAGACAAGGTTTTAATCGGAGAAAATACCCTCATTGCAAGTTATGTGACAATCGTTGCGGAAAACCACGGAGTTAATCCAGAACATCCTTTATGCTACAAAAAACAACCTCTCATAGGAAAACCTGTATGTATCGGAAAAGAATGCTGGATAGGCGAAAAGGTGATTGTCCTTCCCGGTGTAACAATTGGAAATGGCTGCATAATTGGAGCGGGAAGCGTAGTTACAAAAGACATTCCGGATTATTCGATGGCGGTTGGTAATCCTGCCAAAATCATAAAAACATACTGTTTTGATTTACACAAATGGAAATCGAAAGAGGAATTGATGAGTGAGTAAATTTGCTGTAATTGGTGTATTTGATTTTAAAAATCTTTCAACCGGCGGTCAGCCGGTAAAAACACGTAATTTGTATCAATTGCTTTCTGAAAAATACGGAACGGACGAAGTAGTGTATATTGAAACCTATGGCTGGAAAAAACATCCTTTCAAAATGATTACCGCTGTTCACTGTGCTGTAAAACAAAGTGAAAATGTGATCATGCTGCCGGCACATAATGGGGTGAAAATCTTGGCACCGTTGCTTTTAAGATATGCCAAGGGAACTTCTGTGAAACTGTTTTATGATGTTATCGGAGGTTGGTTGCCTCAAAAGACGGAGGCTGACCCAAAGCTCGCGGCGCAGCTTCGCCGATTTAACGGTATTTGGGTGGAAACACCCAGTATGAAAAACGCATTGGAGCGTCAGGGCTTTTCCAACGTTTCGGTTGTTCCAAACTTCAAGTTTATTACTCCGTTAGCGGCAAAGGAATTGCCGCCTTTGGAAAAACCATATCGCCTTTGCACATTCTCGCGTGTTATGAAGGAAAAGGGCATTGAAGATGCGGTTGAAGCGGTTACCCTAGTGAATGATGATTTCGGAGAAACCGTATTCACCTTGGATATATACGGTCCGGTTGATGAAAATCAAACTGAATGGTTTGACAAATTGCAGACTGCCTTTCCACAATATGTTCATTATCGTGGATGCGTCAATTCTGACAAAAGCGTCGATGTGCTGAAAGCCTATTATGCCTTACTGTTTCCGACTTTTTATGACGGTGAGGGCTTTGCAGGAACGCTTATTGACGCATTTTCTTCTGGTGTACCGGTGATAGCAAGCGATTGGAAATACAATCCGGAAATTGTGCATGAAAATGTCGGGATTATCTATCCAACAAGAAATGTTGAATCACTTGCCGATATTCTAAAAAACATTGCCAATAATCCGAAAATAATTATTAATAAAAAGCTGTATTGTTTAAAGGAAGCTATGAGATACAGTCCAGCAGGAGTCTTGGACGCAATAGTCAAAGAGTTAAACTAAATAACAAAAATATGAAAAGATTATTATGTATTTTAAGCGGTATGAACGCAGGCGGTGCGGAAACATTTTTGATGAAAATATACCGCCAACTGGATAAAACGAAGTATCAAATGGATTTCTGCATAAATGCTCCGGAAAAATGCTTCTACGAAGATGAGATATTATCTCTCGGTGGAAAGATATACAGGATTTTCTCAAAATCGGCATCGCTTAAGGATTTCAAAAAACAACTTTACAATGTTGTCAGGCTAAATGACTACAACTATGTTTTGAGAATTTCATCGAATGCCGCAGGTTTTTTGGATCTGAAAATTGCCAATAAAGCCGGAGCTGAAATATGCGCTGTGCGTTCGAGCAATTCGAGCGACGGCGGAAGCTTTAAATCAAAAATTGCGCACAGACTCGGTCGTGCTCTGTACGGCAAATATGTAAATGTCAAGATAGCACCGTCTGATCTTGCAGCGGTATATACGTTTGGCAAAAAGGCTTATGAAAGCGGTGCTGTCAATATCCTTCACAATGCTATTGATATTGATCAATATGGCTTCAACGCAGATATGCGATGCCGCATACGTTCCGAGTTTGGGCTATCCGATGATACAACGATAATTGGACACGTCGGTCGCTTTATGACACAAAAAAATCATGCTTTCTTGCTCGAGGTTTTTTCTGAGTATTTAAAAATAAATAGAAAGAGCATTCTGATGCTTGTAGGAGGCGGTGAACTTGAATCCGCAATAAAAGAAAAAGCATCCGAGCTCGAAATTTCCGACAAAATCATATTCACGGGGGTCAGATCGGATATTCCCGCGCTTTTGTCAGCCATGGATATCTTCGTATTTCCGTCACTGTATGAGGGCATGCCGAATACCGTGATTGAAGCGCAGGCAACCGGACTTCCGTGCTTGATTGCAGACACCATTACCCGTGAAGCGGATATTACAGGACTTATAAGTTATCTGCCGCTCGGTGATGCCGGCAAATGGGCTGATTGCATAGAAAAGCTGCCTCGTGAAGCCCGCGTGACGCCCATACGGCAATTCAAAGACAATTACTATGATATAGAGTCAGTGACCGAGCAGTTTGTTAAGCTAATCTTTGGTGAATAGGAGTTTGCTATGATAACCTCACCCCGAAAATCAGTATCGTCAATAATGCTGATTTTAACTACGGCGCTTTTTGTTTTGTTCATTCTGTTCGATACTTATTCTTGGGGCAAATATGTGCTCTTTGCGCTTTCGATACTCATCCTGTTTCTCGGCTTTTATATGAATGGCGGAAAAATGAAGCTGGAACTGAATGCATATTTCATTTTCAATATACTGTTTATCGGATTTGTACTCATATCATCGCTGTGGGCAATGCAACCATCCGATACGGTAATTATGACAAGAACTCTAGCACGCACATTCATATGTGCATATATGGTATATATTTCGTTTCTGAATATAAAGCAGTTTGACACGATATCCATGCTCAAAGCGGTGATGTGGGCAGGATATATTGTTGCGATTTATGCTTTGGCATTTTACGGACTCGACAGAATGATTAATGCGGGGCATAATTTTGGATTGCGTCTTGACACAGAATTTGCCAATGTAAATACGGTTGGTATTGCCTGCGCACTTTCCTGTGTGATTCAAGTCGGCATCAGATTTATAGGCAGAAATCTCCGCCTTTTTCCATCTGCTCTGTTTATGATTCCCTGTATTGTGGTAATCGCGGCGACACAAAGTCGAAAAGCAATTGTATTTTTGGCAGCCGGCATTTTGGGATGCATATTTGTAAACGCACAAAAATCGGATAAAAAACTCGGCGGTAAGCTTTTCAGGATTCTGCTCGGCATTTGCGTATGCGTTGTGATATTTTATATAATCTTACAACTCAATATTTTTTCCGGAGTCCGCGAACGAATGAGCGCACTTATGAACTCATTTTTCGGTACAGGCGCGACTGACCATTCCACAACCTTGCGGCATGATATGAGAACATTGGGCTTAAAATGGTTTATCCGATATCCTATCGGCGGTATCGGCATGGCTAACCCTCACATCTTGGCGAGAGATTACCTTAATTTCAATGCATATCTCCATGATAATTTCGCTGAACTCCTTTGCGGTGGTGGTATTATCGGCTTTTGCCTTTATTACGCTATGTATGCTTATCTCTTCAGTCAGCTGTGGAGATATCGGAAAGTTGACAAGCAGAGAGTGGCGTTTTTTGCGCTGTGGCTCGGGCTTATGCTGATAATGAATTACGGAATGGTAACTTATTATTCAAAATCTCAGAATTTCTATCTGATGATTCACTTTGTAAATGTTTTTGATTTAAAACGAAAGGCGACCGAGTTATGCAAGTCGGAAAATACATCAAGGCAATAAAAAAATATATTTTCAGCAGCGATTATCGTTTTCTCGTAAATTCAGGCTACGGGAAATATAATGATATGCCCGATGCCGAATATCTTTCGCGTAAATTTGCGGCTGTTTTCGGACGCAGATTATCGCTTAAAGCTCCAAAAACATTTAACGAAAAACTCCAGTGGCTGAAACTTTATGACCGCAAACCGGAATACACCGTTATGGTGGACAAGTATAAAGCACGCGATTATATCTCCGAAAAAATCGGTGCCGGGTGCCTTATCCCTATGCTTGGAGTATGGAATGCCCCCGATGAGATAGATTTTGATATGCTTCCCGATAAATTTGTTCTGAAATGCAATCACAATTCCGGGCTTGGAATGTGTATATGCAAGGACAAGTCCGCTTTGAATATTAAAAACGTTAAAAAGAGGCTGAAACGAGGTCTAAAACAAGATTATTACCTTACCGGTCGCGAGTGGCCATATAAGGATGTGCCACGCAAAATAATTGCGGAGCAGTTCATGAAGAGCGATGAAGGCGGGCTTACAGACTATAAAATCCACTGCTTCAACGGCGAGCCGAAACTGATTCTCGTCTGCAAGGACAGATTTGCGGCAAGCGGGCTCACCGAAGATTTTTTCTCGGCAGAGTGGGAACATCTCGATATACGCCGTCCCTCGCATCCTAATGCTTCTGCCGCAATTGCAAGGCCGGATGAGCTGCCCGAAATGCTGGAGCTTGCAAAAAAGCTCTCCGAAAACATACCGTTCTTGCGTGTGGATTTCTACATAATCGAGCATAAGGTATATTTTTCTGAGCTGACATTCTTCCCTGCATCGGGCTTTGAAAGATTTGTTCCCGATGAGTGGGATGATATCCTCGGCTCATGGCTCGAGCTTCCGCCTTTTCCGGCGAGCAAATAAAGCATATACTCGCCGACAGGCGATATATAAATTTTAAATAAGGAGAAAAAACATGAAAAAAGGCAAAATTTTAACCAGAGTTTTGGCGCTTGCTCTCTGTGCTATGATGCTTGTCGGCATTATGCCGATGACTGTTTTGGGAGCAACCGAAACAAACTATGGCAAATTTTCCAACTCACAGCTCTCGCTTGTGCAGGATAAACAATCCACATTAGCAAGCGGAGTTACGCAGAACATCTATACTGTTTACGATAAAAACGGCAAGCAGGTAAAGA
>CAKVOK010000088.1 GCA_934792465.1 uncultured Clostridia bacterium
AACGAAAAGTATATACCTCTTGCCGATATATCGGTATGCGGAGCAAGTGCGAACGCTCCGGTGGGATTTTTCGGAAAAGTGAAAACTCTTGCCGTTAATTTCGATACCGAGATTGAGGGAGCAAGGGTATATTTGCAGCATATGACAGAGGAAGAAGCAAGGGATATTACGGACTGTGCGGAAATAAAAGGAAATACATTGATTGTTTCGGGAGAAATCCTGAACAAGAACGCAAGTGTAATTTATGTAAAGCTGTAACGATAATGAAAATGTCGGAAAACAAGAGCTGAAGTCAACTCGATTTCAAAAATCGTTTTGCTGCAGCTCTTTTCCGATGTGTATTCGTTCAGGCATTGTTTCAAAAACATATCGGAGTATCTCCTGTATGTTACAACGGAACAAAATTTTTGACAGCTTTGACAACAACGCAGCAAGTCACGGTTTCCGAAAATCCGGTCGGCGAAATTTCGGACAGGTTTAAAAGCGGCTTAATGCATACGGACGCACGGGCGAGGTCGAATACAGTTATTGGCTTAACGGGCAATTGTGCTTCACTTTCCCTTGAAAGGGGAGTGAGGCATAAAATTTATATTTTTGATTTTCTCCGAATTTCAACATAAATTTTCAAAAAACTCTTGCATATTACATCAATATGGTATATAATTATTATAGTACGCAAATTTTTAATAAATCAACATAAAAAATAAAAGGAGGAATTATTGTGTTGAAAAAAATTTTAACGGCGGTGCTTTGCACATTTATGCTGCTTTGTACTGTTGTGTCCGCAGCCGAAATAAAGGCCGGTGATACCGCCTATGTTACATACGGCGGCACTGTAAACGTTACAAAAAAACCCGCTTATTCGGGAGCTATATGTGCGGTAAGCAAAGGAACCAAAGTGACGGTTTTGGAGCCTTATGTGGTAGGAGAGGACAACAGGAAATTTCATAAGATTCAGCTTTCGGACGGCTCGGTCGGATATATCCTTGCTTATACAACGGCTCGGGAAACGACACCGATACTTGAAGCCGGCGAAACTGCCGAAAAGGATCTGAACAAACAATGGGCGGCTTCCGATACGGATAAGTATCAGCACGCAATAGAGATGACATTTCTTTCGGACTACATCTACGGCGGAAGCAAAACGACCGAGGGCAAAGAAAGAAATTTTTATGCTAAAGTGCCGACTGAATGGGTAAGACATGACCGTCCGGCTTCATTGCCGCTTGTGGGAATGGCTATTGTACATATAGGCGATGAGGGGAAAATCGGTTCGGTAAAAGCCTCGTTCTATCCCGGCAATCCGCCGATTAATTATCATTCCAAAAGACTTGATGAACTTAAAGAAATAGGATATGATCCGCCGTTTGCCGAAAAGACCAGAACAGACGCAAACGCAAATACGGCGTTTTACGCTACAACAACGAATGAGTTTGAAGTTGTTGCCTATAACGAGAATTGGGTTGCGATATGGAGCGAGGGCGGTGTTGACGAATCTCGCGGTACAATCAGACAGTGCGGTGAGAAAGACGGTACCGCATTCACAAGCTGGAAGCCGGCTGTATATTTCCTGCCGAGAAAAAATTGTTATATTTTAGATATTAACAATCAGGTAGCAACGGCTCCGAAAATCGAAGCGGTAGGCAAGGCAACGGGTCTTTTAATGGTTAAGACCACTCCCGATGATAAGGATTATGTAAAATCGGGCGTTATTAAAATCAACCAGTCGCTTCAGATTGCAGACGCCGCTCCGCAGAACGGCCATTATAAGATTTATTATAAAAAAGGTCTTTATTATGTTAACGCAAAGTATGTGAATATGCAGCTCGCAAACACTTCAAAGCCTACAACGCAGTACAAAGCAATAGCGGCAGCTGACTTTGATATTTCTGACGGCTCTTCGGTTAAAAAAGGTGCGGCAATCGATGTTATCGAGAAAGACTGTGACGGAACAAATTCAAAAATCTGGTTCAACTCAAAGGAATGTTACATTCCGACAAGCAATCTCGATGAATTCACCAAAACACAGTCTGCGGCGGAAACGGCAGCACTCGGTACACCTATCGGCGTTCTGTCCGTAGATACGCCATGGGGCGAATGGGGTGAGCTGACCTATTCTGCCGAAGGACTTGCAAAGCTGAAAGAGTACCGTTTCGGATATATCAACGCTGATATGAATAAGATGTCGGAGTACACTAAGTGGGTTGCTTCAAACAACGGTGACATCAATAAAATACATGACAGAGAATGGGTAAATGTATATGGCATTGAAGAGTATTCGTTTGACCGTGACGAAGATATGAGAAGTCTGCCGGACGTAGATCCCGCCGATATAGAACCTTGGATTATAACAGGAAAAATCTACACTATTTTCTATAACGGAGAGATTCGTTATCTGGTTCATGAGGATGATATGCAAGATACATTTACATATTATCCCGGAAACGGATTCAGCAAAAACTCCGTTGCAAAAACACAGACTGTTTGCCTGGACAGCCGCAAGTATAATACAGTCGCATATAACATTGATGATAACAACTACTTTAAGCTCAGAGATATTGCAAAAATCCTTGACGGAACCATTAAAACCTTTGACATTAAGTATGACGGTGCAACAAATTCTATCGATATGCTGAGCTTTTATGATTACACATCGGTCGGCGGTGAATTAACACCGGGTGACGGCATCGAAAGAACGGCTTTTTCATCATCGGCATTTTTAACGCTTGACGGCGTGCCGATTAAGGCAACCTGCTACAATATTAATGACAACAATTATTTTAAGCTTCGCGATATAACAGATGCGCTGGATTGCCGTGTTGAGTGGGACGAAAAAACTCAGATGATTTGGGTCATTCCGGCAAGAACCGCATATGATGATCCGGATGAGATAGTAGGCTGATTTTTTGAGTATATTAAAATTTTAGAAGGACTGCGGCAAAACGGTTTCGTTTTGCCCACCCTCTTTTGTAAAGACAAAGCAAGAAAATGCCCGTATATCGGCGTTTTCTTGCTTTGTTTTTTACTTGTTGAATTTCTTATATTCGGACGGCAAAATGCCGATGTAGCGCCGAAAACATTTTGAAAAATAACTGTACGAATTAAATCCGCATTTCTCGGCAAGCTCCGCCACGCTGATATTGTTATTTTCAATTATTATTCTTGCGTTTGCGATGCGATACATAGTTAAATATTCCGAAAAGGTTTTCCGGAAATATCTTCGGAATGCCCTGCAAAAATAGCTTTGCGTATATCCGAGGGCTTCTGCCGCACCGGATGAGGTTATATCATCATGAAAATTGTTCTGAATATAGCCGAGCACTGCGGCGCAGAATTTGACGTTTTCATCGGAATTTGCCGATGTTTGTATAAATGAATTTTTCATCATATATACAAATATAAGGGTAAGCCTGGCGATTATTTCCGAATCGGACCATTTTTCGGCAGCATTGTATGCTTCCGTTAGGGCATACAGTTCATTTGCCGGATATTCGGCGTCTGCGGCTTTTATGAAATTCACCGCACGGCTGTTTTCCCCGAGCATATCCGCAATGGACTTTTCTTTTATGAGTATGTCCGTATCAAAGCATATGCAAAGCCTGGACGGCTTCTCTCTGTCCGGCAGAAAACGTATCGAATGTACCTCAAACGGATTTATGAAAACCATGTCGCCGCTCTGCACGTTATACGTCTGCGAGCCTACGCTTACTTCGGCGTTTCCGCTGCGAAACAGCAGTATTTCAAATTCGCGGTGGTTATGCGGAATGGTGGAAACCGCCATTTCCGTGCTGACCGCAATCGGCAGAGTTTTGTAGTTGATTTTAAAGGTATCGTCAAGCATTTAGCTTCCCTCGCTTATAGGCATTATTTTATTTCGTTAAGAATCATAAGCATTCTCGGCAGATGGAAAGGGCCTTTGAATATATTTCCCTTGAGCGTGTTTGCCACCGTGCCGTCATAATGCAGATAGCCGTACCATTCGCCGTTTTTGCTGTCGGCAAAATGTGTGAACGCATAGTCTTCCAGAATATTGTAGTTTTCGAGATATTTTTTATCACCTGTTAAGTTATATGCATATCTGTTTGCAATCATAGCTTCGCATTGCGGCCACCAAAGCTTCATATCCCATTCGAGCGCAACCGGGGGCTTTCCGCAAGCGTCCGCAAAGGCAATTATTCCGCCGTCCGCAAATCCGCGTTTCATTGAAAAATCAACGATGTTCAAAGCTTTTTTGATTATTTCGTCATCATTTTTGTAAATGCCCTCTTCCATGAGAAACCATGTCGCTTCGAGGGAATGACCCGGATTGACGGTTCTGCCGGTCGGAGTGTCGGCAAATTTGCCGTCCGTTGTTACGTTTTCAAGCAGAACGTCTTCTTTGAGGTATCCGCCGCACAGCACTTCGTTCAGCATTTCGTTTACAATGCCCGAATATTTTTCTTTGTCGACCTTGCGCATTTCCTGTGCCGTCGAAAGCATTATCATTACAGGCGAAAGAGCCTTGTAAGGTGCGTTTTCGGGATTGTATTTCGGTGTTGTAAGACTTGGGTTTTTGAAAATTTTGTATGCTGTTTCAAAATATTTTTCCGCATTGTCCCATGCTTCCTTTTCGCCCGTTGCAATATAATATTCGGCGCAGCCTATTGCCGCAAACGTTTCGCTGAAATAGTATCTTCTCTTTTGTATCGGCCGTCCGTCACGTGTTACCGTGAAAAACATTCTGCCGTCGGAATCGGTGCATTTTGGCAAAAATCCGTATATCGTCTTTGCGGCGTCAAGATATTCTTTTCTCTTTTCGACTCTGTTGTATGCCGATGAAAAGGTCCAGAGTGCCCGCCCCTGAAACCACACGCTTTTTTCTTCGCCGTAAATTTTGCCCTCCTCGTCCAGGCAGGTGAAAATCCCGCCGTATTCTTTGTCTATGGCATTGTCAAGCCAGAATTTAAGTACATTTTCCGTAAGATAATTTTTATAATCCATGATGTTCACAACCTTTCCGCATTTTATTATGCAAATGTTACCGCCGGTATAAGAGCGGTTTCCGTTGCAATCGTTTCAATATCTCTGTTCGGATTCCACAGTATTTCCGCATAAAGCGCAACGGGGAACCACACGCTTTCTTCAAATACACCGTCTTCAACGAGTGCTGCGGCAAGCGTGTTTTCGTCCAGACCTTCGACAATTTTCTTTACGTATTTTGCATTCGAAAGCCAATATGCCTGCAAATATTTCCAGTATTTTTTCTTTTCCGCCAGCTTGTCGGCAATCAGCTTTTTGCTGTGTTCACCCATTATGTAAGGACCCGGCTGATGCTTGAACGTTCCCCAGTCGAGCACCGACATACCCTTGAAAAGTACGCCGAATCCGCCCTTGCGCAGATTTTTGATTTTTTGTGTAAATGCATTTGTTTCTTCAAAATCACCGTTTACTTTGGGAATATACGTATACGGGAAAGTTCCGCAGTCCTCCCACAATATTGTAATTCGTTTGTCAACCTTTGCGATAAACTCCAGCTTGTCCTTTACGGAAGTTGCGTGCAAACCGAATTGAATTGTCAGGTTCGGGTGTTTGTCCAGAATTTTTTCGGCGGTGTTGTTCACAAGGGTAACGGCGGCGTCGGCGATTATTTTTCCGCCGATTGTTTCGTTTGCGGTTTCGGTGAAAGTTTGGAAATATATTCCGTCGCTGTCGAGGTTGGCATAGTCTGTTTCGTATGCGGAAACTATGTCTTCCGTCATCTTGCCGAGGTCGCTTATATCAGTATCGTCGCAGACGGTTGACCAGCCCCAGGCGAATCCCCAGATGATTTTTACGCCTTTTTTGTGGGCGTATTCAACGATTTCCGCTGCGTTTTCGGGAGGAAAATCGTTCCATATAATCAGTGTATTGAGTTTCAGCCGCAGCATATTGTCAATATATCCCCTGTAGTTGTATATGACATATCCCCAAGACCACAAGGCACGCTCCTTTATATACGGAACGAAGCTTTCGTCATATTCGGGAAGGTCGGCAGTGTTGAAAATATCCCTGAAAAAATAGGGAATATCGTGCTTGTTTGCGTCAATCGCCTTTACAAGATATTTGTTTTCAAAATCCATCGCCGCATAGAGGGTATTTGCGTATCCGTCGCCGTCCAAAATGACGGATTCGTTGTTGCTTTCGTTTTTGAAAACCTTGATTCTGTAGCCGTCTTTCGGAACGTCGATTATTCCCTTTACGCCGACGTATATAAGGCTGCCGCCGCTTTGTATTTCGTCCGTCAGCTCACGTATGTGCATACACGGAGCAACGGTGTATCGGCTCACGGCAGCAAATACGGCTTTCGCCGCTTCAAGATTATCACCGTGTATAATGTACCACTTTTTCATAATCACTTCTCCTTGAAATTATTTTATTAATTTCAATTATAATATATTTTTGCGGTTTTGTATAGAACACGGTTGACTTGTTATGTGAACCCGATTGACTTTTTTGAAAATGCGAATGTAAAATTTCATTGCGAAAAGTATATCATACAAAGTCGGAAAAGTCAATAGAAAATTCAAGTATTTTTTGGTAAACGGGTAATTGTTGCAAAACGGATTACTGTTATGTGCCGATTTAATTGAATAATTCATATAATATTCCGATTTTTTCGGGTTCTGCGGGCGGATAGTCCGTGTGCGGGCGAATCCGTACAGCGGCAATACCCGACAAAACAATTGAAAGCATTGAGATACAACCTTTTTTGACAATTTTGCGAAAAGAGGGTGCGACAAAACAATTTCGTTTTGAAACACCCTCTCATTCTTCTAATCTTTTTTTGTAAGCTGCTTGAAAATCTGGTCGATATACACGCTGCCGCCGGCACACAGCAGCCCCTGTGTTATGCCGGAAAACGCCGCCGCAAGCATATTTTGCGGATTCAGAGAGAATACGTATATGCAGGCGAGCAGTACGCCGAAAATGCCGAGCAGAACCGGAATATATTTGTCGGGTATATGCGAGCGTTTCAGTCCCTTTCCTATTATATACAGCACCACTGCGAGTATATAAAGTTCCGGCTTGATGTATTGGCTTATTTGTTCATACATTTTTTAATCACTCCTTTCAAGCTCATCGATTCTGTGATGTGCGGATTTTACACTTTGTTCGACACGAACAACACGTTCGACAAGACTGTTGTTTTTGTCCTGCTTTTTTTCAAGCTGTGAGATTCTGTAGGTGATAATATTCGTACTTTTGCTGTTTGTGATGAGATTGCCGAAGAGCGTGACACAGGCTGTTATAACAGCAATGATAATGCCTTCGGTCACTGCATAATGCCCTCTTTTCTCAGCATTATAACAAGAGTGCGAATCATATCGTCCGTAAGTCCCAAAAATCCGTTTTCATCACCCTTAATCCAGCCTAAATCAAGAGCCTTTTGGACATACGGCTGCGACCATTTCGGGCAGGCCTCCGTCCAGTTGTAGACGATATTTTTTTCCTCCAGGATTTTTACACGTGCCTTTAGTTCTTCAAACTGCTTTCTTTCCTGTTCCGTCATTTCATCATTACCTCCTTCGATTTTTTTGATAAATGTGTTCCAGTCCGCATTATTCACATACGGCTTGGGACAAAGCTTTCCTGTAATGTCGTAATGCCGCACAATGTTGCTTATCGGTATTTTGTATTCGCTCATCAGCTGCCGAATCAGCTCAATCGCATTTGATACGGTTTTGCTCGGGA
>CAKVOK010000089.1 GCA_934792465.1 uncultured Clostridia bacterium
GGCATTCTTATGCTGTTTTTAGGTGTGAAACCGAAGGTTTCACACAAATGGTTTCGCAAAACCATTTGTTCAGTAGATATTATATTATTGTCCGCATTTTTCGAAATCTTCTCTCCCGGGCATTGCGGTATGCCTCTCTGAATTGTTTTAATTTTGCTTTCGGAGCAAAATAATTGCGGAAACAATAAGACCTATTCCGAAAATCTGTATAAGGCTTATTGATTCTTTTAATATAACCACGCTTACGAAAGCGGCGGTTACGGGTTCTATGCAGCACAAAACGGCCGCCTTGGATGCGGCGGTATTCTTCAGCCCTGCCGTATACAGCATAAACGGCAGTACCGTGCCGATTACGGCAATAAAAAATATGTTTTTCAGAGAATGGGCATTTCCTGCCATTATCCCTGCCGTTTTCGGAATATCGGCTATAAACAGCGCACCGAGCGCCGCAAAAACAAAGTTGTATGCCATCAGCGTCACTTCATCGTATTTTTTTAAAATCACTTTCCCGACAACACTGTAAAGCGAATATGCTATTCCGGAACAAATCCCGAAAAACACACCGAGCGGACGGAAAGTATCGCCGCCTTGTTCCGACAATCCGCATACGGATATGCATCCGGCAAATGCAATAACAACACATACGGCTTTCTTAAGCGTTATATGCTCTTTAAGGAAAACAGCAGAAAAAATCATTACCCACACAGGGGAGGTATACATAAGCACATCCGAAACCGCAACGGATGTCAGCTCCATACTCATAAAATAAAAGGTTGACATTGCAAGAGAACTGAAAATCCCCGCAAAAGCAAAGAGCCATACATCTTTTATATCAATTTTAAGCTTTTTGGCATCCTTTATAAGCACAATCGCCAAAACTATTATTGCCGAAGCAATCCAGCGCAACGATGAAATCTGTACGGACGAAAAGCCTGCTTTGCGCAATTCCCGTACAAACACTCCTATAATTCCCCACATAATTCCGGCAATCAGAATAGCCGCACTTGAAAACTTACTCATTTTTCCACCTTATTTTAGTAAAATTCCATATATTTGATATAGAATTTAAATTTTTGATTCGTATTTTTCTTGTTTTGATTAAGATTAAAATCAAGTTCCTTTATATTTCCGCTCCATTCGGGATTATCGCTTAAATCAAACACCTCGCCATACCAATGCCCTCCGGCTCTGTTTCCGGGATTGAAGCTTATAAATTTATTGCCCGCACTGTCCGTTATAAATGCCTCGCCGTCTTCGCATTTTGAATACATATAGCAAATCTTCACTTTTTTATATGTATCCGCATTTATATTCAATCCGCCGAAAACTATTCTCGGCACGTTCTTCCATTCCACGTCCGCACGCAGTGCTTTATTTTCCTCATCAAATGCAATACCTTGAAGTATATCTCCGCCGTTTTTTAGCTGCACATTATCAAAGTTTATTTTTTCCTTTTCGTCAAACGGGATTTTATATCCGCTGCGTTCCTTATACGGCGGAGGAAATTTGTTTATTCCCCGGCAGCCGTCTGTTATCCATACCTCGCCGTTTGTCGGACTAATCAAAATATCGTAAACGTCAACTCCGGCAAGCATTCCGCTTGTTACAACGCTGCCGCCGCAAAAAGTACCCGTAAATGAATTTTTTCCTTTTTCATTTCCTCTGGTAAGAACCTGAAAGCTTTTTCCGCCGTCTACCGAACGCTGAATACCGTAGTTATTCACGCACAGCCTGCCTCTGGAACCGACATATATAACATTCGGGTGCCTCGGGTCTACCGCACACACTCTGCTGCCGCCGCAGCAATCCGAGGATTTTAAATTGTCCGTCAAATATGTAACAACACCGTTTTGTATTTTCCCGAAACCGACAACGCCGGCAAAATACATTATATTATTTATTCCGTCATAAGAAATGTCGCTCAAAGCCGTCATGCCGTCATCGTCCCCGTCCGAAAACCGACAGAACACATTCCATGTTTCCCCGTCATCATACGATACGACAATATTATTCTTGTTTAATCCGTAAATTTCTTTTTCTCCATACGGATTATAGGTTAAAACGGCTTCACAGCCGTCCATTTTAAGCCAGGAATATCCCCCGTCCGCACTTCTCATGCAGGACGCAAACCATATATCGCTGTTATTCGGAGATTGAAAACAGCTTTGTTTCCACTCCGTCTGCTGAATCGGCGATAAAATTATACCTGTTTTTTCCCACGTTTCCCCGCCGTCTCTTGTAATTCTTATTTCGACCGTTGTATTCCACGAAGCCGCAACCGTTCCGTCTTCATTCAATCCGGTTGAACCCAGGGCGAACACCGTATTTTCATCTGCGGCATAAGAGCCGTATACAGCTCCCGTCCATTTATTCCCGTTTTGCATACAAATGCTTTTCCATGTTGTTCCTCCGTCTGTCGTATATGCACCGTCATAATCCTGATTGCCCATGCAGATTATATTCGGATTATATACGTTAAAATGACTTCTTTGAACAATACACGACAGATTTCCGCCGTCAAAGTTGTAATAATAATGTTTTCCTCCGTCGGCAGACTTTGCAACATAATCTCCGCCGAATGCAAAAACCGTGTCCTGCTCGGCGGGACTCCACACAAATACGGAATATCTGTTGTTCACGTTATAAAAATTATTGTCATTTTCATCATATGCCATATGCCAGCTTATTCCGCCGTCCTCGGAGAAATATTTTCGGCTGTTGTATTTCGAATGATTAAATCTGCATATCGTCATGCGATTGGGATTCAAGTCCGATACAGCCAGATTTCTTGTCATATTGTATGTATCCGTATCGGATACTCCTTTCGGAAAGCTGTCGTCCGAAATTTTAGTAAACGTTTTCCCGCAGTCCTCTGATTTCCACAGTCCGTTATTGTCATTGACATAAACATTGTCCGGAAACTTATCCGTAACATCTATACCTCTGAAAATGCCGCCGTCCAACACCTTTTCAAAAGTGACTCCTTTGTCCTGGCTTCTGTATACACCGTCATAAGCGGCTGCATACAATATCCCCCGGGTAGGGTGGACTTCGAGCATACAGTTTGACATTTTATCATTAACGGGATTAAAGCTTACGCCGCCGTCATCGCTCCTCCAAAGTCCGTATAATGTATTTGGGGTATCTCCGTCGGTTCCGCTTCTCACCGACCAATACACCGTCCTGCTTCTTTGCAGTGATTCATCATACGAGGATTTGTCAAATGCCACGCTTCTCCATGACGGATCTCTGTTTTCGCTGTTAAAATTGCCCAATACAACCTGCGTCCAGTTTTCCGCCGCATCAAACGAAGTATATATTCCGCTCACTCCGTCAACGCTTGAATAATCGGAAACCGCTATAACAACATTTTTATTATTCGGGTCGATTTCAAGTCCCGTGCAGCTGCCGGCATAAAACCCGACTCCGGTTTTTTCCCAGTTTTCGCCGCCGTCAAGGCTTCTTAAAAGTCCGGCAACATCTGTTCCGGCAACCAAATATTCTCCGTCCGCACTGATTGACATTGCCTTTAATATTTGGCAGCCCTCTCCTCCTGTTCTGCCTGTTTCAAGGTATTCTTTCGAAACAACGGGAACGGGTTCCCATACATTTTTGCTTTCGTTATACTTATCATAGTAAGGTCCTGTATTGTATTTTTCGGTAACGGGCTTCAAAACCTGTCCGTTTTCCGCATCAAAAACATATATAACGGCTTCCTCCCACCAAAACAAATCCGAAAAACGATTGTTGTCATTCAGCAGTATTTCTTCGTTTTCCTGCGTGGTTTTAAAATTCTCCATAGCCGCATCTTTCAGGATTCCGTCAATATAATATGCTGCCGCAACATCATAGCTGCCCGGCTTTAAAAACTTTATATATGTATCATCATTAATATGCTTCACCACTGCTTTTGCGTCCGCATACGCTTCGAGCGTTACATCTTCTCCTTTCATCGAAAAGCCGTATATACCCTCGGCATCAGGCTCGAGTCTTTCTCCCTGCGGCAAAAGCAAAGCGCTTTGCTCATAAAAATCCGAGTCATCGCAGCGTATTCTGAATTTAACCTCATCACCCTCACAGGCATATTTTTGTTCGTAACCCAAGACGCTGACGGCTCCGGAGATTATTTCCGCTTTCGCACCGCCGTATTCCGCCAGATTCAGAACAAAAGCGTCCGTCATATCATAAACATAAAACTCATCTATGCAAAACCCCGTCTGCGGACTGCTCACGGCATAAATCGTTATTGCATCGCTGTCCTCCGAAGCCGTAAATTCCGCCGTGCGCTTTTGCCAGCCCGCAGCTGCCCAAAAGCTTTCACCGTATGTTGTCCACAAGGTTTTCGGTACATCTGCCATGTATTCAAACGAGCAAAAATATTTATGTCCTTTTTTTATTTCGGCATTAAAGCTGCAATACAGCGTGTCCGAGGCATTGCCGCTTTTCCCGATTACTTTAAGATAATGATTATTATACCTGTATACGGCGGCCTGCCCTTTTTCAACCGTCAGCAAGGTTTTTTGATTTACGGAACACTCCGTTATATCCGATTCCATATTTCCGTAGGGCGTCAGGCACACAACCTCGGCATATGCTGCCTGTCTTAAAAAAACAAGGAACAGCACTGCGGCAAGCAGCAAAAATTTTTGTTTCATAAGCTTTTTCCTCCCGTAATATATTTTACAGCCAAGCAGCGCCCACAGCCCCCGCATCTCCGGCAAGCTCCGAAATTTTTACGGGAACTCTGAGCATATTTTCTCCGTTAATTGCCTCAAGGATTCTTTCGCCCTGATTTGTTATTCCTCCGGCAAGTATTATTATATCCGGGTCATAAATGCTTTCTATGTTTTTCAGCCCGACAAGAAGCCATTTTATATATTCCTCAAAGACCTTTTCGCATACCCTGCATCCGCTGTCCAAAATATCAAAAAACTGTTTTCCGTTCAGCTTAAAATTATTTTGCTTTAAGAATTTATAAAGTCTGCTTGCCGTATTCTTCTCTGCCGCATCGGAGGCCTGCCTGATTAAGGCGCTGACGGAGGCATATCTTTCGAAGCAGCCGTATCGTCCGCAGACGCATTTTTCTCCATTTTTCGCCTGAATCACCATATGTCCTATTTCGGCAAATTCGCCGTTTCCGCTGCAAAGCCTGTTGTTTATTATAACACCGCCGCCGATTCCCGTGCCGATAGTCACCGTAACTATATTTCTGTATTTCTTTCCGATTCCCATATGCCATTCTCCGCAAGCGGCACAGTTTGCGTCATTTTCAATTCGTATCGGCACGCCAATCCTGCTTTGCAATGCCTCCGAAAACGGGAAATTGTCAAACGGCAGATTATCCGTTGTAACATATCCTCCGATTGCACTTCCCGGCACTCCTATCCCGACAGACCGAACCGGTATGCGCTTGCTTATATCCCGATATTCGCATACTATATCATCAACAATTGCTTCGGCGGAATCCCGATTTGTTTTTATGCTTTTTTTATAAATAATTTTTTCTTTATCCGTAACTGCAAATTTTGTTTCCGTTCCTCCGATGTCTATTCCCAGCCTTGCATCCTGATATTCCGCCTTATCCGAAACCTCATCATAATTCTTGCACTCTGTCGCTCTCATAAAAATTTTTCCGCCTTTCAATCTGCCGATTACAGTATTTTTTTGCCTTTCAGATACACCGTTCTTATATTCAGTTCCTTATCAATCATAACCAAGCTTGCCGTTTTCCCGGGTTCTATCGTACCAAGACGCTCCGAAACTCCGAGTATTTTCGCCGGATTGTACGAAGCCATGCGCACAGCGCTTTCCAAGGGTATTCCGCATTTCACCAAATGTCTGAACCCCTCAAAAAGATTATTCGAAGCTCCGGCAATAGTGCCGTCCGCAAGCCGTCCGAGTCCGTCCTTTACTTCAACCGTAAGCTCACCCATAGGATATATTCCGTCCGCAAGTCCCGTACAGGAAAGGCTGTCGCTTATTATTACAATCTTTTCTTCCCCGAAAATTTTATATGCCGCCCTCAGCATTGTATCGGAAACGTGTCTGCCGTCGCATATAAGCTCAACATATGCGCCGAAATCCATTGCCGCTCCCGCAAGACCCGTTTCTCTGTGCGAAAACGCAGACATTCCGTTGAATAAATGCGTCACAAGGCTTGCCCCTGCCTCAAAGCCTTTCATAGCCGTATTATAATCCGCCGGAGTATGAGCCAGCGACACAACCGTGCTTTTTGAAACCTCTTTTATAAATTCCGTTGAGCCGGGCATATCCGGTGCGATGTCGATTATTTTTATTTTTCCTTTTGCCGCTTTCCGAAACTCATTAAATTCCGTTATGCTCGGATTTTTAAGATAATTTGCATCGTTTCCGCCCCGTTTTTCAAAAGTAAGATACGGACCCTCCATATTAATGCCGACCAGCTCCGCTCCGTTTTCGCCGTTATACTCCGCAGCCGCCGCAAGAGCTTTTTTCAGCTGACTGTCCGATACCGGCATCGTTGACGGGCAGATTGCCGTAATTCCGTTTTTTGCCTCATACTCTGCCATTTTTTCTATCGCTTCTTTCGTACCGTCGGTAAAATCATACCCTGCACAGCCATGGAAATGCAGATCTATAAATCCGGGAATCAGCATAAATTCGCTGTCCGTTTCGGAATCGTCAAGCCTTATGTCTGCAATTTTTTCTCCGCTGAAAGAAACGCTTCCGTTATGAAATTTGAAGTCCGGACCGTATATTTTTATATTATTTAAAGTCATTTTCTTTCCTCTTCGTTAGTCGCTTTTACAATTATTTAATTCCGGAAAAGGGTGCAGAAAAGCGAAATCGTTTTTCTGCACTCCTCTCTCGGGGCATTGGAAAAATAGCCATAGCATAAAGCAATATTTAATTTCTGCATCTGTCCGAATATTCTCTGAAATTATATAATGACTGCTGAACAATTACAAAATGCACTCATATACTAATTTTTTCGGCATTTTGTAATTGTTCAAGTGC
>CAKVOK010000090.1 GCA_934792465.1 uncultured Clostridia bacterium
AACGGTTGTAATGCCGGCAGGCGGAGGAACGTTCACGATAAACGGCAAGGAATATCCCTCGGAGGGCTATTACAGCTATGTTGACGGAGAATGTATGGTAACGCCGCTTTGGGCAGCGGAGGTTTTGGGGAAAAATTCACACTACGATTCCGCAAGCAATACGTTTTATATTACGGACAGGGAAACGGATATTCCGGAAAGAGAGCTTGACGAACGTATACTTGTGTACAGTGCCGATTTTGACAGCGGCAACGACGGATTTAATCCCGGGCAGTATACGAGCGGTACTGTAGAAAACGGTGTGTTCAAGCTGAAAACCATGAAAGGCGACCCGCAGTTCATCAATCATACAATAGGCGAAAAGGGTATCGACTGCGCCAATGCAAAGGTATTTGCTATTAAAACCACGGTTGAAAAAGAATGTATGATAAAGGTGTATTTCAGCACTACGAAAAGTCCGGCGGTCGCAGAATACAATTCGTTTTATTTCTATGTTCCGGTGTCGGCAGAGCCGCAGGTGTTCAGCATAGATGTTTCCGACCGGGCAAACTGGGAGGGAACGCTTACATATCTGCGTATCGATGCGGAATACGAAACGGAAAACAGCTTCGATATAGACTGGATAAGGCTTTACGGGGATTTCCCCGAAGAATAACAAAGAGGGCAAAAACATTAAAATAAATTTATTAAAAACGGAGGAATGAAAAATGTTCAAAAAAACAATCGGCAAGAAACTTATCGGCATATGCTGCGCTTTGGCAATGCTGATGTCGGGTATGGCGGTATCGGCAGAATCCGCCGTAATCACAACAACACCGGAAGACGGTGCGACCGGAATAGGTTCGGAAACAACGGTTACCGTTGCAACGAACGGAGTCGAAATAGACTTCCGCAGCCTCGGTGCGGATTCCGTAGCGGTAAGCGGCGGCAGTGCAGTGGTGGGAGAGATTTCCTATGACGAACTGAACGACCCTTATAAGTACAGCTTCTCTCTTTCGGGACTCAGCCGGCAGACTACATATGCGGTTACTGTAAGAGTACCGATGTTAAGTGAGGAAACAGCTGAAAAAACATTCAGATTTACAACCACCTCAAGTTACCGGGTTCTCGAAAGCACGGAATATGAGGGGTATGACTGGGAAGGTGGAGCAGGGGGACAAAACGCTCCTAATGTAAACTTTAACCGTGCCGAGGTTTGGTGGAGTATAGGCTGCAACAACACAAGCGTTCACAACGGTATTCTTACGATGGAAGCAAGTATAGAGTCTGTAGACGACAACGGTGCAATAATGGCACGCGGATCGGCAGGCACAGTAACGGATATTTCAAGAGGTCTTTACACAAAAGATGTGAAAAGTATTCAGATGCGTGTACGTGTAACAGATGAAACAAGGATGAAGATGTATTATGCGAGCAATGAATTTGATGGTTTTAGTGAGGGTGATGCAACCGGCAACTATACTATATTATCAACAGAGAGCGTACCTGCAGATGGCAAGTGGCATATAATAAACTTTACACCGACATCTGACGCATGGGTAAACAATCCGACAAAGGTGTTGCATCAAAGCTGGTTTGGCGCAACAGAGCGACCGGCATATGTTGAGATTGATTGGATACGTTTTATGGGAGAAGGTACGGTAAAGACCGTTACAGACGAAAGCGGCACTCATGAGTTAAAGTATGGAGTCGGCGAATCTGTTATAAACCACGGCACAGATAAATGTGACATAACGTTTCCGAGTCTTATAAACTACTCATCGGAGAACATGAATATAGGGTTTATTGCGGGAAGTTATGTCAATGGTAAAATATCCGATATTAAGTTTGTAAGTAAGCCGGCAGCGGCAGGAAGAACAATTCCGTCTGACAGCATTACTCTTAATTCAGTTCCCGAAAATGCAGAGGTAAAGATATTCATATGGGATATGAAAACGCTGAAACCTATTAGTTCAAAAGATTACTATGATGATGTGCTGCCGTCACAAGGGGGTGCCGTAGAACCGGATGACCCTGAAATCCAAGTGGAACCGGATGATACGGATTTTGAAGGCAAGAAGAAAGTTCTCATTATAGGCAACTCCTATACTCGTCACAATCCTGCCACTATCTTTATAAACGGTCAGACTGTTAAATGGAGAGGTAAGTGGGGAATGGCGGCAAGCGCACAGAGCAAAGACTATGTTCATCTGCTGAAAAGCTACGCAAAAGCTCAGAATGAAGATGTTGCGTTTATGATAAAGACAATTTATGAATATGAACATAATCCCAATATGTATCAGGATCAGCTTTCGATGCTTGATGAGCCGGCAGCTCTTAACGCAGATATAATCATTCTTGCAATCGGTACAAATATAGATGCCGACAAAAAAGATTATGTGGCAGATGCATATAGGGCTATGATCGACAAGCTTGACCCGGATCACAATGCAACAATTATATGTGCAATGCTTCTCGGAGTAGCTGACAGCATTAAATACGAAATGTACAGGGTTGCAAATGAAAAAGGCTGCGTATGGGTTGATCTTACGGATAAAAACACAGGCGAATATCTTGCGGTTGAACAGTACGGCGAGAACGGCGTAGGCTGGCACTACGGCGATAACGGAATGAAGATGGTTGCGGATAATATATGGAACGGCAGAGAATATCTTGCGGATTATATCAAGACAACCGGTGGCAGCGATGAAACAAATGTAAAATTTAAAGGACTTAAGGATTATATTTCAGCGGGGAATTAAAAGAAAGGTATAAGGTATGAAAATCAAAAAAACAGTATCGGCACTGCTTGCAATATCCGTTGCGGCGTCAATGATTTCGGGCTGCGGAAAAGTAACGGACGACAAGGACAAAAATCCGCAGATAACATGGTATATGATGAAACCTATCGAGAATATGAAGTCGCAGCCGTTTGTAGAAGATGAGGTAAACAAGAAATTGCAGGATAAGGTCGGGGCAAGGCTTAAATTCAATCTTGTGGACAGCGGTTCTTGGGAAGAAAAAATGAATCTGATAATTTCTTCCGGGGAAAAATACGATATTAACATGGTTTTTGCCACGGGCACAACGTCGATTATGACAAATGCACGCAGAAACGCATACAGGGATATAGGCGAGCTGGTCGACAAATACGGCCCTGCCATAAAGAAAAAACTCGACCCTCGCGCATGGGACGCCTGCAAGGTGGACGGCAAAACATTGCTTGTGCCGTCGCAGGGCAAGTATGTAAGCGATATTTCGTATGTATTCAAAAAGGACTTGGTGGAGAAATACGGATTTGATTACAAGAGCGTTAAGAATCTTGACGACCTTGAACCGTATCTCGAAACAATCAAGCAGAACGAACCGAATATAACTCCGCTGTATATAACGGCGGGAGCGGATATGCCGAGCCCTATTTACGAGGATTATACGGGAACCGTGGTTTCGTCCGTTTTGTTTGATGAAAGGGCGGATAAGTTCGTTGACGAGCTGGACGTTATGTATGATGTATACAAAACAAGATATAAGTATTATAACAAAGGCTATATTTCAAAGGACGCATTTACGAAGCAGGATTCCGCCGAGGGAAAAACAGGCAAATATGCCGTATTGAAAAGCACGGGCGCATATACGGAGGACGGCAGCAAATCCTCTGCGTTCTACGGTTTCCCGTGTGTGGAGGTGCTTGTGGGAAAAAGCCTTATCGGAACGGATTCGTTCTTAAACGGCAACGCAATAAGCATTACCTCCGAAAATCCGGAAAAAGCCGTGCAGGTTTTGAATGCCGTATGGGAGGATCCGTATATTTCCAATACGATAGCTTACGGCATAGAGGGCGTTGACTATACCGTTGTAAAGGACGGCAATGACGAGGAAAAATCGGTATTGCCGAACAGCGGAACGAATCAGAAATGGTGTATGTGGCACAATTGGGTAGGCCCGTTGTTCGACCAGTGGGATTCCACATGGAATTCCCGTGAGGCGCTAAAGCAGATGGAGAACGACAACAAGAACGGAAAGCTCAGCAAATCCTTCGGATTTATTATGGACGTTTCGAAGTTTGATACCGAGATTGCAGCCATATCCGAAGCGGACGATGCCGCAAAAACGGTGCTGCGCATAGGCAACATGGACGATTTCGACAGCTACATGGATAAGCTGCGCAAAAAACGTGAGAAAGCAGGCATAAACACTCTGCTTGATGACATCAACAGACAGTATACGGAATGGAAGAAAAAACAATAATTCGGGACTTTACACTTTTTTAAAAGTCCACGCACGGAGCTGCGGCAGGAAGACTTTGCCGCAGCCTCCGATAACGGCGTCGGGGAGGCTAATTTATGCTTAATACAAAAACAAGCGGCAGCAAGCAATTTTTTAAGGATTTTAAACAGAATATTCCGCTTACGTTGCTTGCGCTGCCTTCGATAATATTTATATTTATTTTTAATTATATTCCGCTTTACGGATTGGTTTTGCCGTTTAAAAATTTTAATGTTGTGGACGGCATTATTAAAAGTCCGTGGTGCGGACTGAAAAATTTCGATTTTCTTGTGAAAAGCGATACTATATTTAAGGCTATACGAAACACGGTGCTTTATAATGCGGCGTTTATCGTTATAGGTACGGCGGTTGCTATTGTTATAGCGCTGTTTCTGTATGAGCTTGGCAGAAAATCCGTGAAAACGTATCAGACAATGCTGCTCATACCGTATTTTATGTCATGGGTTGTTGTGGCATATATTTTAAACGTGCTGCTTGATATGAAAAGCGGCGTTTTGAATTCAATACTCAAAATGTGCGGAAAAGAAGAAATTCTTTGGTATAACGAGGGAAAATACTGGCCGGCAATTCTTATAGTTGTTCAGGTTTGGAAAAACATGGGTTACAATGCAATTGTATATTTTGCGGCTTTGATGGGAATAGATGCGAGTTATTTTGAGGCGGCGAAGCTGGACGGCGCAAACAAGTTTCAGCAGATGTGGTATATATCTCTGCCGCTTATAAAAGAAATTGTTATAATAATGTTTATTCTGAATATCGGAAAGATTTTTTACGGAGATTTCGGATTGTTCTACAACGTAACGCTCAATTCGTCTTTGATTTACGATTATACGGACGTTATAGATACATACGTATACAGGTCGCTTATCAACCTCGGAAACCTCGGTATGTCGGCGACAACGGGATTCTGCCAGTCCGTGATAGGCTTTATCCTTGTGCTTGCAACGAATCTTATCGTAAGAAAAATAGACAAATCAAGCGCATTGTTTTAAGGGGGCGGTATAGATGAAGAAAAACAAAATAAAAGGGGAAATATCGGTAAAAATTATTTCTCATGCTGTACTGCTGGTTCTCGGACTTTCGTGTCTGCTTTCGATTTTGCTTGTAATAGGCGCATCCTTTCAGACACAGGCGGAAATAGTGCGCAGAGGCTATGCGCTTATTCCCGAAAAACCGTCGCTCGAAGCTTATATAACGGTTTTCAGAAACCCGTATCAGCTTTTCAAATCGTATTTCAATACGATTTACACAACGGTTGTCGGAACGGTTCTCGGTGTTGCAATCAGTGCTTCGGCAGGATACGTTATGTCGAGAAAGACGTATAAATACAGAAATATATTTGCGTTTTACGTATTTTTCACCATGATGTTCAACGGCGGTCTTGTACCTATGTATATCATGATGACGAAATGGTTCAATCTGAAAAATACATATCTTGCGCTCATACTTCCGCTTGTTGTAAACGGCTGGTATATAATGCTGATGAAAGGCTATTTCGCCGGAATACCGGACGCAGTCATAGAATCCGCCAGGATAGACGGCGCAGGCGAGCTTTATACGTTTTTGAAAATTGTAATACCTATGTCAACGCCCGTTATAGCTTCAATATCGCTGTTTTACGTACTCGGCTGCTGGAACGACTGGTATCAGTCCTTGCTTTATACAACGGACAGCGAATATTATAAGCTGCAATATCTGCTCATGAACATGATACGCAGCGCGGAATTTTTGAACAGCGACGTGGCGCAGAGCCTGGATATGGATAAGATTGCGGAAATACCTACAATGAACGTAAAAATGGCGATGTGCGTTCTGGCTGCGGGGCCTATCCTCTTTGTTTTCCCGTTTTTCCAGAAGTATTTCGTAAAGGGCATTGCGGTAGGCTCGGTAAAAGGATAATGAAAAAGATTGGAGAAAATATATGAAAATTGCAAAAGCAGCGCCGTTTGAGGGTGTTCCGAAAATCAATTCCGCTTCGGTGTTCGGAGCGTCAACGGGAAAAGAATTTATGTACAGAATTCCCGTTACGGGCAAAAGACCGATAGACATTGAAGCAATCGGCTTAAAAGACGGAATGAAAATCAAAGACGGCATAATAAGCGGAAAAATTGATGAGGACTGCGAGTTTGACATTGAAATCAGTGCGAAAAACGAACTCGGTGAAGCACGAAAATCGGTGAAATTCAAAATACATTACGATAATCCGCTGCTTACTCCGCTCATGGGATTTACAAGCTGGAACGCATTCCGGGAAACAGTGACGCAGGAGCTTATGGAAAACACGGCTGAAACGATGTGCGAAAGCGGACTTGCCGATTACGGATATTGCTACGTCAATCTGGATTCCGGCTGGCAGGAGGATTACGGCGGCAAATATAATGCCGTAATGCCGAACGGTAAATTCCCGGATATGAAAAAAATGTGCGAAAATATACATTCGTTCGGTCTTAAATGCGGCATGTATTCGACTCCGCTGCTGCATGCCTGGGGAAGTATTTACGAAGAAAAAACGTTTTCGGGCTGCACAAAAGGCGAACCGAATATACTTTATACAAATGCGAACAGCGGCATAGGAACAATTCGGCTTGAAGAAAACAATGCAAAGCAGTGGGACGAATGGGGATTCGACTATTTAAAATACGATTGGAACCCGACAGACCCCACAAATGCCGATTACATGAAACAGGCACTCATGAAGCTGAAACGTGAATTTGCTTTCTGCGTT
>CAKVOK010000091.1 GCA_934792465.1 uncultured Clostridia bacterium
ACAGCGCCCGACAGTTCCGCCTCAAAGGGCAAGCTGTCGGCTGTTCTCGGCTGGCTTGCAAACAGGATAAAAGCAATAACAGGGCAAAACTCATGGCAGGCAAATCCGCCTGTCACGCTTGCCGAGTGCAGTAAGCATATTTCGGGCGGTACACATCAGAATGCGAGCGTAAACGCAAACGGATTTATGAGCTATTCCGACAAGCAAAAGCTTGATAACGCAACATCGGAATACACTTCAAGCAGACTTATGATGCGGGATTCAAACGGCAGAGCAAAAGTGAAAAATCCAAGCACAGACTATGAAATAGCGAATAAAAATTATGTTGACACCAATTTTGTAAAGAAAAATTCCGATACCACAATGTCCGCAAAACTGACGGCACAGTCCAACACAGCCTACACAACAAAACAGGTGCGAAATATCGTACTGTGGACGAGCGGTTCTACTCCTCCGTCCACAAGCTACGGTGATATTGTAATCAAGACTTTCTGAGGTGTTATATGTCAAACATAAATTTTAAGTATGATTATCCGTATGTAGGATACGGCGAAAAAGGCAGATTTCAGTATCAGTGGTCAGAATCAAGAACCACGCTTAACCGCTGTTATACCTATCCGCTTTTGTTTAACACAGCTGTGCCCGGATGCTCACATATCACAATGGATATTGAGATTGAGAACACGGGTTCGGGTACGGTACTCGGTCGGTCGTGGGATTTTTATATTTACCGCCAAAACTACGGTTGGTATGAGGTATGCTCGTTCACTCTGCCGGACGATGGAAAATATACGATTGACACTGACATTTCAAACTATACAATAACTCAGATTGCGTGCGTTCCGTCATCAAATCCGGGTTCAGGCAGGACATGGTCAACCTGGTACGGAATCACAAAACTGACGATTACTGAGAACATAACCTTGTCGGAACTTGATAATGATAAATACTTCTATGGTGTGTTTCCGAATAATTACGGTGTTCAAAAACAGCCGTCTAAAGTTTTTGTAAACATAGACGGTACGCTGAAAAAGGCAACGGCTGTGTATGTAAATGTTGAGGGAACACTAAAACAAGTGCCTATGCTGTTGTCAGCTGAGATTAAGACAGATTCGGAAACAATGAAATTGTATAAGTTCATACCAACCACAGACGGCAATTATACAATCAAAGTAAACCGAAAAAGCGGCGACCACGAAATACGGTTGTATGACAGCGAATTTAATCCAATGATCGATTCATACTTTTATTCACAGAGTTTTGCGCTTACCGCAGGCTCTGTTTTTTATATATCGGTAACACACTATTACAACGCAGACGCAAGCGAAAGCACTCTGCAGATTTTTAAGGAGGAATGATATTTATGAAAACGACATGGAATACGATTCAATTTATTTTTACGGCAATCGGAGGATGGCTCGGTTGGTTTTTGGGAGGTGTGGACGGCTTGATTTACGCATTAATCGGATTTGTGACCGCCGATTACATAACGGGACTAATGTGTGCGATTGTGGATAAAAAGCTGTCAAGCGAGGTGGGATTCAAAGGTATTTGCAAAAAGGTGCTTATTTTTGGATATGTCGGACTTGCAAATATTCTTGATGTTTACATTATCAAAACCGGCTCGGTATTGAGAACGGCAACTATCTTTTTCTATATATCCAACGAAGGACTCTCGCTTTTAGAAAATTCGGCATACTTGGGACTTCCCGTGCCGGATAAGGTAAAGAGTGTACTGCACCAACTGCACGACCGCGATGTTAAGGAGGATTCAACCGATGAAGATAAATAAAAAGCAGATTGCATATAACAGAACACCAAGGACGCAAAAGCCTGCGTATATCGTAATTCACGATACCGGCAACACCGGCAAAGGCGCCAATGCAAACGCACACTTTAATTATTTTAACGGCGGCAACAGAAACGCATCGGCAGATTTCTTTGTTGATGATACGCAGATTCTTCAAGTGAATGATTACAATAAATTCTACACTTGGCATTGCGGTGACGGCAAGGGCAAATACGGGATTACAAACCGTAACTCGGTCGGAATTGAAATCTGTGTAAACAGTGATAGTAATTATGATGTTGCGTTCTGCAAAATGGTGGAACTTACAAAATATCTTATGAAGGAATTAAATATTGATATAGACCATGTGGTTCGCCACTATGATGCAAGCCACAAAAACTGCCCGGCAAGTATGAGCAAAAACGGCTGGGCATTATGGAATACTTTCAAAAATAAATTAACCGAAAACGAGGAAGATTTAACTATGGCACAGTATGATGAACTGAAAAAGGAAATCGGCAATATCAGAACCGATGTAGACAAGCTTAAAAACAAAATGGTTTATGCCTGGGTGGACGATAATATGCCCGACTGGGCAAAGCCTACCGTCACCAAGCTTATGCGAAAGGGTTATCTCAAAGGTGACAACGAGGGCAAGCTTATGCTTGATGATAATATGCTCCGTATTCTTGTAATCAATGACCGTGCCGGGATTTATGGTGAATAACCAAATATTTATCTATGACCTGTGAGGATTTATTTCCTTGCAGGTCTTATTTTTTTTCTTAAAAGAGGTTATGTCTACAATATAGACCAAACCAAAATGTAATCGGTTTTTATGAAAATGTAGACGGAGACACTCAAAACTCCTTGTTTTGTCGGTCTTTTGAGATTTGACTAATTCTAAAATTTAGTCTTTTCACTAAAAGTTTTTTTGAATCTTTTTCGCCCGGACGCTATTTTCATGTCCGGTTTGTAGTGAGAGTAATATTTTTTAAGAAAATAGGTGGACTGATTATGACAGAACTGCAAAAAAATCAGATACTTACGCTGCGTGAACAAGGGTGTACATATGCGGAGATTTCCCGAAAAGTATCAATATCACTGAATACCGTAAAATCATTCTGTTATAGAAAAAACGGTAATGATAAATCACGGGCTCAATGTAAAAATTGCGGAAAAACAATTATTATTCGTGATAAATGTAAGCCTCGTCAATTTTGTTGTGACACTTGTCGAATTGCATACTGGAAACGAACAAAAAAGCCGGAACGAACAATTTATCATTTAATATGTGAAACTTGCGGCAGGGAGTTTGAGTGTGACGGAAACAAGCGGCAAAAGTATTGTTCGCATGGCTGTTATATCGCAACGCGGTTTGGAAAAGGGGTAGAGAGCGTATGAATCAAGAGTATTTCAGTAAAATAAATCGGTATAATTTTATTATGATGCAGGTGGATAAAATGCTGAACAGTAAGCTGATTACCGAGAAAGAGTACGCTAAAATTGATACAATTACAGCGGATACATGCGGCTTATCTTCGTGTAGTATATATCGTGAAAACAGCTTGATAAATCATGAAATCAGAGGTAATATATCACATAATACTATAGGGAGGTGACTCTATGTCAAGAAATATAACAAAAATAGAAACACTGCCAAAGCTTGAGAAACTAAAAAAGGTTGCAGCTTACGCACGCGTTTCTAATGGAAAGGATGCAATGCTGCATTCGTTGTCGGCACAAATCAGCTATTACAACGGTTTAATCCAAAGTCATAGCGGTTGGAAATTTTGCGGTGTATATGCAGATGAGGCTAAGTCGGGCACAAGAGATAACAGAGAAAATTTTATGCGCCTTATTAACGACTGCAGAGCAGGGAGAATTGATATGATTATTACAAAGTCAATTTCTCGGTTCGCAAGGAATACGGTTATGCTTCTGAAAACAGTGAGAGAGTTGAAAGCAATGGGAATTGATGTGTATTTTGAGGAACAGAACATACATACAATCAGCGCCGAGGGAGAATTGATGCTTACCATCCTTGCCTCATATGCTCAGGAGGAAAGTCTGTCGGCAAGTGAAAACCAAAAATGGAGAATACGAAAATGTTTTGAAAAAGGGGAAACTGTAAATATTCGTAGACTTTTTGGATATGACGTTTTGAAAGGGAAATTGATACCGAATCCGGAGCAAACTAAAATTGTAAGAGAAATATTTGATAGAGTGATTGAGGGTGAAAGTTATGGTTCAATTGCAAGAGATTTTAATCAACGTAAGATTCAAACTCTATATAAAACAGTATGGAGAAGCTGCGGAATTTCACGCCTGGTAAGTAATGAAAAATTAGCAGGGGATGCATTGCTTCAAAAAAGCTTTATTAATAATCATATTGAAAAGAAACAATGCAAAAATCGAGGAGAGCTTCCGATGTTTTATGCGGAAGAAACTCATGAGCCAATAATAGATAAGGAAACATTTGCAAAAGCTAAGGTAATAGCAGAAAAAAGACGCAAAAAAGCAGTTGCTGATAGAAAACAGGCAAAGCATACAGTGTTTTCAGGCTTGATACAATGTCCGAAATGCGGTAAAAATTATCGCAGAATTACGAGCAATGGCAGTTGCGGATATAACTGCTCAACATATATAAGTAAAGGAAAAGTATGTTGCCATGGAAAGAAAATTCCTGAAACAACATTGATAGAAGAAACAATGGCGGTACTTGAGCTTACGTATTTTGATGAGGAAGAAGTTATAAATCGGATTGAGAAAATCGTAGTGCCGGAGCCTAATCATTTGATATTTAAACTGAAAAACGGAACTGAAATTGAACGTATATGGAAAGACCGTTCAAGAAAAGAAAGCTGGACTCCGGAAATGAGAGAATCGGCAAGACAAAAAACGCTCCAAAGGAGGGAAAAAGAGTGGCAAAAACAGTAACGGTTATACCGCAGACAATAAATCCGTTTACTCATACCTCTATGGTCAGACCAAAAAGAAGAAGGACAGCGGGTTATGCACGTGTATCAACAGACAGCGACGAGCAGTTCACAAGCTATGAGGCTCAGGTGGATTATTACACAAAATATATAAAGGGAAATCCGGAATGGGAATTTGTCGAGGTTTATACCGATGATGGAATTTCTGCATTAAGCACGAAAAAAAGAGACGGATTTAACCGCATGATAAAAGATGCACTGGACGGGAAAATTGACCTTATAGTTACAAAATCGGTAAGCAGATTTGCAAGAAATACCGTGGACAGCCTTTCAACCATACGAAAACTGAAAGAGGTAGGTTGTGAGTGCTACTTCGAAAAAGAGAACATTTATACTTTTGACGGTAAGGGAGAATTGCTTTTGACAATTATGTCGAGCCTGGCGCAGGAAGAAAGCAGAAGTATTTCGGAAAATGTAACCTGGGGACAACGCAAACGCTTTGCTGACGGAAAAGTGTCAATACCGTATAAATGCTTTCTTGGATATGAAAAGGGAGAGGATAACCTACCTCATATTGTAGAGAAAGAGGCTGTGGTTGTGCGGCTTATTTATAAGCTATTTATGGAGGGGAAAACACCCGCCGGCATTTGCAAACACCTTGATAAAATGAAAATCCCCACACCATCAGGAAAAAACAAGTGGAGTCAGACAACGGTTATGAGTATTTTGCAGAATGAAAAGTATAAAGGTGATGCGCTTCTTCAAAAAAGCTTTACGGTAGATTTTTTAGAAAAGAAAACAAAAGTAAACGAGGGGGAAGTACCGCAGTATTATGTTGAGGGAAGCCATGAGGCAATTATTGATCCCGAAGAATGGGAAATGGTTCAGGCAGAGATTGCAAGGCGCAGAACGTTAGGAAGAAGGTACAGCGGAAATAATATATTTGCAAGCAGGCTGATTTGCGGTGACTGCGGAGAATTTTACGGGCAGAAAGTCTGGCACTCGACTGACGCTTACCGCAAGCAGGTATGGCGCTGCAATTCAAAATTCAAGGGCGAGTCAAAGTGCTGTACGCCAACGCTTGATACTGAAACAATCAAGCAGAAGTTTATGGAAGCCTATAATAAGCTGATGCCGGACAAAGAAGCGGTTATTGAAAATTGTAATTTTATAAAAAATAAGCTCACGGATTATTCCGAAATTGACAATAAGCTTAAAAACTTAAATGAAGAAATTGCGGTTGTCGCCGAACTGGTAAAAACCTGTGTTCAGGAAAATGCTCAAAATGCGCAATCGCAGGATGATTATGAAAAAAGGTACATAGGCTTAACAAAAAGGTATGAAAAAGCTACGGCGGAGATGGAACGGCTGAGCACGGAAAAAGAGAAGCGCATAAATCGGGATAAAGAATTAAGCATATTTATTAATGCAGTCGCATCACAGGAAACGCTGATGACGGAATGGAATGACCG
>CAKVOK010000092.1 GCA_934792465.1 uncultured Clostridia bacterium
GCAGAAAGCGGAGGTGTTGTTAAAGTTAGTGAAATATATGGTACAAATATAAAGGATGGTAAATTAAGTCTTATTCCTGCAACTAATGCTGATATTTCACAAAGATTACCGAAATATCATCCTATTATACCCTCCAATCTTGATTATGCGGTGCGTTCCGTCCGTCCGAATGTGATAAGCTCATATAACGCCGATATATCGGCGGTTAATACAATATATAGTTTGGGTAGTCAACAAACATTACCGCTTGATTTGCCCGGTTTAGCCCAATACGGAGATTTTATACAGGTTGACTTTTATTCGGGTAAAATTCCGACTAATCTTACAATAACATGCCCCGGCGGTAGTTTAAGCGATATTGATTTAATTCCCGAAGCCAATACGATGTACAGCTTGTATTTTGATTGGGGATTGGTATATTGTGAATTTGATGAATCCGGTAATATACTTGCTCAAGTACCTGGCTGGCGATTCTCCTATGCCGCATATCCTCACGAGGAGGTATAACCATGCTTTATGCAAACTACATAAGAAACAAAATGCACCATTTGGTTAAAAGCGTATTTGCAAGCGGCTATCCTCTTAAAATAATAAGCAAATTCAAGAAAAAAGCCGTTAATTATACGATACACGGAAAAACGCAAATCGGTAAAAATCTTATTCCCTATCCGTATATCAATACCACAAAAACAACAAATGGGGTAACTTATACGGACAACGGCGACGGCAGTGTTACCGTAAGCGGTACGGCTACGGGATACAGCGATTTTTTCTTCAAGATTATGTCGATAGCACCGAATACAACGTTTACGTTTTCGAAAAATCAAAGCGACGACGCTGCCAATGTTGCTTTTACATTGAGGCAATTAGACGAAAACAGAGCGCTTATCGGGACGGAAATATCTCTTATACCGACTGTTGCGACACATACGTTTACTACCGCTGAAAATACAAGATATATCCAAATAGCTTGTAAAAGGTACGCAAATGCCGAGTGCAAAGGGACATATAAGCCAATGCTCGAGCTCGGTGATACGGCTACGGAATATGAACCGTATACCGTATACGGTGTAGGTGATAAAACGAAAAATCTCATACCTTATCTGTATGCAACTACAACAAAAACAGAAAATGGAGTTACTTTCACTGACAACGGAGATGGCAGCATTACGGCAAACGGCACAGCTACAGGAGCGTCGCAATATTTTTTGAGGTTTAGTTCTGATTATTTTAAGCTTGATAAAAATGCAACTTACATTTTGAGCGGTTGTCCGAGCGGAGGCACACTAACAACATATCGAATGGAATTTTTTATGTCTCAAGGCAATACACAGCTTTTGTATAAGCGTGATACAGGCAACGGAGTTATTATAAACAATATCCCCGAAAATTATGATATAATAACAATCAAGATAATGGTTTACTCCGGAACAACAGTCAATAATCTTGTATTTAAACCCATGCTGGAACTCGGCAATACCGCTACGGATTATGAACCATACGGATATAAAATTCCGCTTGTAAATACCGGTAAAAATCTTATTCCTTATCCATACAGTGGATTCGGCGGAGAAAAAACAAAAATAATAAACGGGATCACCTTTACCGATAACGGCGGCGGCTTAATAACGCTAAACGGAACGGCTACGGCAGATGTGGAATTTAATTTTACAGGTGACTTTGCCTTACCTCCCGGTAATTTTCAGATTTCAATAAATCACGACTATCAAGATTTTTATCTCGGTTTAGATGAACGTGAGGGCAATCCTGATAAAAACGGGAATTATATTGTGTATTGTGACTTAATAGTTTCTAAAGGGGTTACAATAAACAATGGCACTTGCAGACCGCAGATAGAACTTGGCAATACCGCTACGGATTATGAGCCTTACCGAGCACCCGACACAACGAATGTGTATCATACAGCACCGCTCAAAGACGGCGAAAGCATAAGTTACAAGGCTGACGGTTTACCCGAATTGCAGCTGTACAAGGGCGAGAACAACATAACGGCAGATACGGCGGTCGCACCGTCCGCAATTGATATTAGATATTTAAATTAAGGAGATGTTACCATGCACTTATTTGTAAACGAAAACGAAATACAGGGATATAACGGGGAAATACTTAAACGATATGTGGGGAATAAGCTCGTCAAGGTTATAAGCAATCCTACGGACGAACAGCTGAAAGAGTTCGGATACAAGCCTCTTGATGATACGGCGGAAATGCCCGAATATGACGAAGCAACGCAGTATATAACCGTTAAATACACCGACACTCCGGAAAAGATTATCAAAGGATACACAGTATATGATATTGAGCTTCCGGAGGAAATTGAAAATGTTTAATATAGACACCTCATACCGTGCAAAGCATTACGGAGGGAAAAACGTTCCGAAATATATCGTTGTTCATTACACGGCGAATGACGGAACTACGGCAACGGCGAAAAGCAATGCGAACTACTTTGCAAAAACCGACAGGGAAGCCAGCGCACACTACATTGTTGACGAGGGGAATACGGTATACTGCTGTGTTCCTCCGTCCAATGCGGCATGGGCTGTGGGCGACAGCGGAAAAGGTAGGCTCAAAGGTATTGTTACAAACTTCAACAGCATATCGGTTGAAATGGTAAGCCACAGAAATAAATATGGAGATTATATACCGGATAAAACCGTATCGAATACAATTGAGCTGATTCGGCAGCTGATGAGCGAATACAAAATACCGATAAGCAACGTTGTACGGCATTACGACATTACAGGAAAGCTTTGTCCCAAGCCGTATGTGAATAATGCAGACTGGCAGGGGTTTATAAAAACATTAAAGGGAGATGACGAGATGACGGAAATCGAAAGAAAAAAATTCAACGAAATGGTTAAAGTAGTTGAAGAACTTGCAAACCCGATGATTTATGGTTATATAGATAATAATATGCCGCAGTGGGCACATGAATCCGTTAAATGGGCGGTTGATAATGGTATCGTTAAAGGTGACGGCGTAACACTGGCACTGGACGATAAGGACTTAAAGTATATCTGTTATATATACAGAATGTACAAACTGATGAAAGGCTGATAACATATGGGATCTTGGGTACAAATAATACTCACGGTTTTTAGCTCGGTTTTAGCGTCTTCCGGGCTGTGGGCTTACATAGTAAAAAGAGCAGAGAAAAAAGATATAAAAACACAAATGCTTATTGGTCTGGGGCATGATCGCATTGTATATTTGGGTATGTGTTATATCGATAGAGGATGGCTTACTCAAGATGAATACGAAAATCTCTATGAGTATCTTTATAAACCGTACGAACTGATGGGCGGTAACGGTTCAGCAAAACGAATTATGAAAGAGGTTGAAAAACTGGAAATTCGCAAAATTGATTATAAGTGGAACGGAGGCGACAAGTAATGAGTAACAAAACTTATGATGTACTTAAATGGATTGCAATGTATTTACTGCCGGCAGTAGGCACTTTATATTTTGCTCTTGCGGGCATTTGGAATTTGCCATTTGGCGAGCAAATAGTCGGTACAATTACGGCCGTCGACACATTTCTCGGAGTGATTTTAGGCATTAGCTCAGCTCAATACAATAAGGGAAATAAGCAGTAAACCATAGTGGGCGCAAGTGTAGAAATTTGGTTTATTTCTTGATTATTCCTACACTTTGCGCTTAAAACGGCGTAATTACGGGCTTTGCAGTTTCTATAACATTTAATTAATAATACTTGCTGATAGATAAGATTTGTCGGCAAAAGCTAAGCAAATATATTATTTATATCAAGAAAGGAAATGATTCAATATGGAAAAACAATTTTATACTATGAAAGAACTCGGAGAAATAATTCCGATTGGTACAAGCAATCTGTATAACCTTGTACATTCCGACGGTTTTCCGTCGATAACCGTAAACCGCAGAATAATTATTCCAATCAGTGAATTTAACGAATGGATTAAATCATCATCGGGAAAGACAATTAGTTTATAGGAGGGAAAAATAAATGAGCAAAAGAGGAAACCGCGAAGGCAGTATAACAAAAAGAAAAGACGGCAGGTGGCAGGGAGGAATAACAGTAGGACGCAACCTTGACGGAAGCCAGCGGCGAAAATATGTATACGGCAAGACAAGAAAGGAAATTGCCGAAAAGCTCAGTGAACTTATGTGCGAAATCAGTAACGGAGATTATATTGACGCATTAAGAAATCCGACGCTTGGACAATGGCTTCATACATGGTTATATTCATACAAGAAAAACAGCATTAAAGCAAGGACATTCGACCAATATGAATATATAATCCGCTATAGGCTTACGCCGGTGTTCGGTGAAATCAAGCTGGTTAATCTGAAATCTACCGCATTGCAAAATTATTATAACCAACTTTTTGAAGAGGGTCTGTCGGCACGAACCATAGGCGTTATAAATACGGTTTTGAGAGCGGCGTTGAAAAAGGCCGTAAAATGCGGACATCTTCATCACAATATATGCGAAGCGGTGGAGCTTCCTCGTGATAAGAAAAAGGAACGCAGGGTTTTAACAGAGGATGAACAGCGCATATTAATTGAAAAGTTAAAAGAGGATTCATTTGGAAATATGTATATATTTGCATTGTTCACGGGATTGCGCCGCGGAGAGGTGCTTGCTCTCACATGGGACGATATTGATTTTGAAAACGCAGTAATATATGTTAATAAAGCATTGGTGCGTGTACGGAACTATGACGGCAGAAAGGAAAAAACACGGCTGGAAATAGGTGAACCGAAAACAGAATCCGGAAAGAGAGTTATACCTATGATAGATACGCTTATACCTATACTCAAAGAACAAAAGAAACGAGCCGGAAAGACGGACGGCAATTTGGTGTTTCCGAGCGAAAGCGGCGGCTATATCGACCCAGGTAATTATAACCGCAAATTCTATAAAATTATAGAAGCGGCAGGCATACCGAAAGCCAATCCTCATTCGCTTCGCCATAGCTTTGCCACAAGGGCATTGGAGGCAGGCGTAGACCTGAAAACCACGCAAGAGCTGCTTGGGCACAGCAGTATAGACATAACCGCTAATCTATATACGCACGCACTCATGGAACACAAACGAGAAGAGGTGCAAAAACTGAAATCCGTATTTCATATATAATATGTGAAAAATTCATCTCTTGCCTTCATATTATCAAAGATGAGCTTATTCGGCGGTTCGCTTATATTCGCTCGGGGTGACGCCCGTTTCCTTTTTAAATATTTTGCTGAAATAATAATTAATGACTGCTGAATAAATAAAAATTGGCTAAAGTATTGGCTTTTTGAGCAATTTGTGGTATAATAAGTGCAA
>CAKVOK010000093.1 GCA_934792465.1 uncultured Clostridia bacterium
ATTATCAAATGAGTTTGTGCAGTATTGGGGAAAATCAGCCGATAAAAACCATTAAGGGTTCGATTTTCGCTTGCCCGTTTACATCGAGAGGCGAAGTTTGTTCATAGCATAAAGCAATATTTATTTTAGAAATTCGTTCTCAAACGAATTTCAACATCTGTTTTAATTCATTTTGTGCATTTGGGTGTTTTCATTTATACCGGTATATAGGCATTTTCTTGCTTTATGCAGTCTGTGCATTTATCACATTCCATGAGTATATTCATGATAAGCTCAAGTGCTTTCAGCATACCCTCGATGCCGATACATTCGTCCGGCTGATGCGCACCGCCGTGACCGTTCGGGATTCCCTGCGGTCTGCGCCACGTTAAATCCGTACCGGTTTCCAAGGCGCACGGCAGCATACCGGCATACGTTGCGCCGGCGTTGATATACAGCGGCGGATTCGCAACACCGCAAAATTCGCCGTATGCCTTGACGCAGCATTTCACATACGGATTGTCCTCCGAAATCAAAAACGGTTTTTTCTCGCACAAAAATTTCACGTTCCAATTATTCTCGGCAAAGAAATTTTTTATTTTATTCTTTATATCTTCAATATCCGAATTCATGCCGTACCGCACGTCAAAGGAAAGCTTGATTTTTCCGTCCGCAGTTTCCGCCGTACCGTTTGTGCAGGTGAGCCTTCCGAAAATCTCGTCGCTGCTCTCTATGCCGAATATCTCGCCGTAGTATTTTTCCAGAAGCTTTGAAACGAACTTCATCCGGTTTCTGTCATTTTCGCATATATCATCTCTTTCGGAAAGCGTCTGCGCAAGGAGATAACCGGCGTTCAAAGACCCATCAGGGAGTGCTCCGTGGCACGAAATGCCCGTTTTTTCAATCAATTCGCCGCCAATTCTCGCACTCGCCTTTCCGAGCGTGATATTAATACTTTTGCCGCCGCAGAAGTCGCATATTTCTTCAAGCGGTGTTTCCGATTCCGCAACGAACTGCAAAAAGCCCTTATCACCTCTGTAAAACGGGAAGGCCGTATCCGCAACCAATGCGAAATCCGGTGCCGTGTGCTTTTTCAGATAATTCTCAATATCATGCATACCGGTTTCCTCGTTCGCTCCCGTAAAGAGAACGAGGCGTGAATTAAACGGAATTTCAAGCTCTTTCAGCATTTTCGCACAATAGAGCGAAATAACCGCCGCCGATTTGTTATCGCTGACCCCTCTGCCGACAAGACAGCCGTCCTTTTCGACGGGATTAAACGGCTGCGTATAAATCCAGTCGTTTCCGGCGTCTACAACGTCCGCATGGGCAAAAAGCCCAAGGCTTTTTTTGCCGCTTCCGAAATGTGCGAGCAGATAACCGCCCTCCCTGTCAAGCTCCGTTTCTATGCCGTTATCCCTATACAATTCCTGCAAATATTCGAGAACCCTCGCACATTCTTTTCCGAAGGGCGCGCCCTCCTCAGCTTCCGACCGCACGGACGGAATTTTCACAAGCTCTTTCAGTGTGTTTACAATCTCCGTTTTATTTTTTTCAATATATTCGTGAATCATTTTTTATGCACCGTTCTTTCTATAATATCGTCTTGAATACTTTCCGTCAGGTTTACGAAATAATCGGAAAATCCCGTCACCCGAACACGCAGAGTTTTATAATTTTCAGGGGTTTTCTTTGCATTCCGCAAATCTTCTGCGGAAACGTATGTAAGCTGAAAATGGACGCCGCCGTTTTTGAAATACGTTTCAAATATATCGACCGTTTTTTCAAAATTTTCATCGTTCTTTATAAGCTGCTCGTCTAACGATACGTTTGTGACCGTCGAGCCGCAGGCGATGTTGTTTTCATCAAGCTTTGAAATTGAATTCAGCAATGCCGTCAAGCCTTCTCTGTCGCGCCCTTCGCTTTGCCCGATTCCGAATTTCAGCAAATCCCCGGCAAATCTTCCGTCCGGAGTTGATTTCGTTTTTTCACCGAACCATTTATGATGCTCGTTATATCCCAGCAAATCGCCTATAAGCCAATGATAGCCGAACACGTTTCGTTTATCCCTGATGTAATTGTAAAAGCTCTTATACAGCAGCTGCGCCACCGAATTTGACAAAGAATCGTCGTTGCCGAAAAACATTCCCTTTTTAACAATCACAGTCCGCAAATCCTCATATCCGCACCAGTCGGCTTTAAGCGCATCGGCAAGCTCACGCATTGAAAACAGCTTTTCATCGAAAACAAACTGCTTTACCGTAATCAATGAATCTATAACGTTTGTTATACCCAGCAGCATCGGCGATGCCACAACAACATCTCCTCCGCCCTGTGTAAGGCTTTTTGCATTTTCTATGCAGCCGTTGAAAAAGATACTCGACAGATAATTTATGTCTTTTGCGCGCAGAAGATTATATTTATTGTCATAATCGTAAATTTTCGTTAAATCGGAAAATAATTCTTTTTCGAAAATTCCGTAAAATTCCTCAAAGCTTTTTGCGTTAATTATGCTCTCCGATTTTTCATGAAACAGCGTTTCGATTGTTTTTAAAATATTTCCCTTTGAAGTGCTTCCCGTAATCGCTCCCAAAAATGCCGGTTCGTTGCACCCCACCATTGTATACGAAACCGCACGTTCATACGGAATACCGCAAATTTCCGTATAGCATTTTATTCTCTTTTCATCATTTGTAAACGCAATTCTTTTGTTTATATCGTTTCTCTCGGAATCCATCATAAACCGAAGCACTCCGTGCGGTGTTTTCTTCGTCCACCGCAGCGTTATCTGCGGTATGTACGTCGGCAGCTCCATAAGGCTTTCGACAATCAGCTGCGAAACCTCGTTAAATCCGTCCTCGCCGTTCGGCAGATATCCGCCTATGCAAAAATGGGATTCTCCGCCGCGGGTAAATCTGTCGCTTTTGGGATGAGTCGCTGCCTGAATCATCAAAAACAGCTCCTGCAAATATTCTTTCGCTTCTTCTCTCGTAAGTCTGCCGTTTTGAATATCCGCTCTGTAAAACGGCGTCAAATAGCGGTCGAGCGTGCCTACGCTGTCCGGGTCTGCGCTGAAACATACATATATCGAAAGCACGGCTTCATAAAAGCATGACGGTTTGTTTTCCGGTACGTTTTGAAGCGCAGCGGAAAGCTTTTCGAGATTTGATTTATACGTAGGGTTTTCCGCGGTTTTTGAAAAATCCGCTGCGGTCTTTGAACATTTGTGCGCCCATTTTATCAGCGTTTCCGCCACCTTTTTCAGCCCGAGCAAAAACTCTGTTTCCTCCGGCTTCGTATGCTCATGCAGCGAATGTTCAATATCCCCGATTATTCCGCCGATACCCTTTTCAAGCACTTTTTTATAGTCAGCCGTTGCGTGCTGCCATTCCATTGTCGAAAGGTTGTCAATCGGTTTCAGATAAAACGAATTCACCAGCTCCTGCGTTGCCTTGTGTCCGCCTCTGCGGAATGCGTCGCCTACAACGCTTCCGTCGCAGTTGAAAAATCCCGTAAACCTTGAGTATTCCGTCAATTTGGGTTCTTGATTCAATATATATTCGCAAAGCCGTTTCACCTCTCTTTCCGATTTTGAAAGAAATAAATCCGTGCGGTCAAACTCTGTTTTCACAGGCTCTGCATACATTTGCCCGGTCATGGTAAGCTCCGTTAATTTTTGTATTCTCTCATTCATGCCGTTTACCTCCGAAAAATTTTATTCTTTTAAATTATTTTATCATAATAAAACAAAAAGTAAATACAAAATATTATTGTTTTATAATTTATTACGGTCTTTTTTATTGACTTTTTTTCTGTGATATGATACAATATTTTATGGGGAGGCGGAAATTATGAATTTATTTGAAAACGATAATATTACCGTGACAAAGATTCATCATATCGAAAAATACATTAATACGAATTGTGCCGGGGCAACGGCGGAATACGGGACGTTGTTCTATTCGCATGAGTTTGTATTTTTCATATCCGGTGAAAATGATACAACAGTCGGCGGTGTAAAAATTCATGACTGTCCCAATTCAATCAGATTTATGCCGAAAGGCCGGGCTGAGGGTCGGTACACGGTAAATCGCCTTACAAATTATTCTGCCTGCATCGATATATATTTCGACACCGATTCTCCCATGCCGAAACGCCCTTTGGGTCTTTATGACAACGGGCAAATCCGGGATAAAATATTGAAGCTTGCCGATGTATGGCAAAAGAAAGAAGTCGGATTTTATGCCGACTCCATGAAAATTTTTTATGATATTATATCCGTGATGCAAAAGGGTCGGTACGGCTATCTGCCGAATTCACAGAAGCAATATATGAAAAAAGCACATGATTATATAATAAGGCACTATACCGATACGCATTTTAATTATAAGGAGCTGTGCTTTTACACAGGTCTTGAATATGCTTATTTCAGCGAATTGTTCAAAAAAACTTATCACACATCTCCTGTGAAATTCGTCACGAAAATGCGTATTGACTATTCAAAAGAGCTGCTTGTTTCGGGACGTTATTCCGTTTCCGAAATTGCGGAGCTGTGCGGATTTGAAAATGTGTATTACTTCTCATCGGTATTCAAAAAGCTGACGGGATTTCCGCCGTCGAAATATCCCATGAAAATTTAAAATCACCGTAATAAATTTAATTTACAGGCAGACAATTGTTTGATATACAGCGAAATTCTTTTGTTGACGCACTCGGTATGGAAAATGAAAAATATTATGCGCCGGATATGAAAGAAATTAAAAAAATATTTGGAGGATATGATATATAATAAACAAGAGGGTGCTGCAAAACGAAATTGTTTTGCAGCACCCTCTTTTGGGGCTTTAGAAAAATAGTGCAGAATGGACAAACTGAGCAAAAGCAAGGCAACGTCCTTGCTTTTGGTACCCGAAGGTGTATGTGTATACGTCGAGAGGCGAAGTTTGTTCATAGCATAAAGCAATATTTATTTTAGAAATTCGTTCTCGAACGA
>CAKVOK010000094.1 GCA_934792465.1 uncultured Clostridia bacterium
ACTTGAACAATTACAAAATGCCGAAAAAATTAGTATATGAGTGCATTTTGTAATTGTTCAGCAGTCATTAAATAACATAAGAACAATTACAAAATTAAAATATGAAAATAGCGTATAGCTTTTTTCGAAAATTCAGAAGAGGGTGCAGCAAAACGAAATCGTTTTTCCGTACCCTCTTTTGGAGCTTTAGAGAAACAGTGCGGAACGGGAAATATAATTCACGGCGAAATTTGGTGTGGTGGCTATTTCACGGACAGAATTTCCACAAGACTTTGTTCTTTGCCGCATCAAAGTTGCCCAAATCGGTCAAAAAGAACATTGAAAATGCCGAAAGTAAAATATACGGTGCGTGGATGGGCAGGGTATGAGGCTGTATGTTTGGCAAAACTGTTGAAGGCATACGGACAGACGAACTCGTTCCGTTTTTAAAAGAAACCGATAATTACCCAATGCACAGATATATTTATAAGTCTGATTTAACCGATGAAATTTGCGGAAAATATAAATTTTCGTTCAAAGGCAAAATATATGCAGATGAAATTGACGGAATGCCCGTGGATGATAACACGAACTATGTCGTTCCGGCACAGCTAATACGTGTATGACAACAGGCGAAGCTTCGGGTATTATGGCGGCTTTGGCAATCAAAAACAAAGTTTTGCCGAAAAATCTGAATTATTCTGATTTAAAATCAAAAATACTGTTTTTTTACATTTTGCGAGGGCTTGCTTTTGTATGCCCTTTATCTGTTTTTATTGTATTTTTCTTAGGTTAACACGCTTTCTTATCATGTAATTGTTTTTTGCAATACATATTGGTGTTTTTTGTCGGCTTTAAAAACAGCCTTTCCGCATTTGAGAAAATGAAAAATTCACAAAAAGCTTTATGGTGCATAACGACGAAATTACGGAGAATCGCAAAGATTTCAGCCATTTGTCTTGACAAGAGAAATAAATTACTGTATAATTGTTATTAGGAACTACTCCTAATAACATAAAAAAACAGAAAGGATGTCGTGATTATGAAAAACAATAAATATGCGGGAACAAAAACTGAGAAAAACTTAATGGAGGCATTTGCCGGTGAGTCGCAGGCACGAAACAAATACACATATTTTGCCTCTGTCGCCAAAAAGCAGGGTTTTGAACAGATTGCGGCTTTGTTTTTGAAAACTGCCGAGAACGAAAAGGAACACGCCAAGCTTTGGTTTAAGGAGTTGTCGGGAATAGGAGACACTGCCGAAAATCTGCAGGCCGCCGCAGAGGGCGAAAACTACGAATGGACAGACATGTATGACGGCTTTGCCAAGGTTGCCGAGGAAGAGGGTTTTTCGGAGCTTGCGGAAAAGTTCCGCCTTGTTGCCGCAATCGAAAAGAGCCATGAGGAACGCTACCGCACACTGCTTAAAAACATCGAAGCGGCAGAGGTATTTAAAAAGAGCAGCGTCAAGGTTTGGGAATGCCGCAACTGCGGACATATTGTTGTCGGCGAAAAAGCGCCGGAGGTATGTCCGACCTGCAATCATCCGCAGAGTTACTTTGAAATTCATGCCGAAAATTACTAAGGTATGATTTAAGAACAGATCTTCACTATCATATTATTTGTATTAAGTGCGGAAAGGTAATTGATATTCCGTTTGATTACCTTTCCGAACCGGATGAAAAGGTTGCGGATGTGACCGGTTACAAGGTATTCAGGCACAGGGCCGTGTTTGAGGGAATCTGTCCGGAGTGCAAAAATAAAGTCTGTTTGAGAACGAAAAAAGAAAGGGTGATGTAATTAATGCATTGGAAAAAGGCGACGGCACAGACTGCGCTTTTGGTTGTCGGAATGGCAATGCTGTGCTTTGGAGTTTTGCGCGGTGAGGCGGTGACCGTGCTGAGTAAGGCTGTTAGATTATGTCTGGAGTGTGTGGGAATTGGGTAAGAAGTTTTCGGGTATATTGCAAAAATTGTCTCGCTTCCGCGGATGTATTCAGGCAGCGGCAACTTTATTGAGCAATCTGCATCTGTCAAATTTTCTGAAGGGCGGAATTTATCGGGGAGCAGGGAAAAGCGTATGTGTACCGGGACTGAACTGCTACTCCTGCCCTGCGGCATCCGGAGCCTGCCCTGTCGGTGCGCTTCAGACGGTAGCGGGGTCTGCAAGGTTCGGCTTCTCATATTATATCACAGGTGCTCTCATATTGCTCGGAGTATTGCTGGGTCGCTTTATCTGCGGCTTTTTGTGTCCGTTCGGCTGGTTCCAGGAGCTGCTGCATAAAATCCCGACCAAAAAGCTTTCCACAAAGAAGCTGAGGTATTTAACTTGGATTAAATACGCTGTTCTTTTGGTAACGGTATTTTTATTGCCGGCTTTGGCAGTAAACGATGTCGGAATGGGGGAGCCCTTCTTCTGCAAATATATTTGTCCGCAGGGCGTGCTGGAGGGAGCAATTCCGCTGTCTGTTGCCGATTCGGGTATTCGCTCGGCACTCGGAGCATTGTTTGCTTGGAAGTTAGGTATTTTGATTGTCGTAATTGTACTTAGCATAGTCTTTTACCGCCCGTTCTGCAAATGGCTGTGTCCGCTCGGCGCATTCTACGCTTTGCTGAACAAGGTTTCGCTGTTTCAAATGAAAGTGGATAAGAGTAAGTGCGTAACCTGCGGAAAATGCGCAAAAACTTGCAAAATGGCTGTGGACGTGACGAAAACGCCTAATCATACAGAATGTATTCGCTGCGGTATGTGCATCCGGGCGTGTCCGACAAATGCCGTTCGTTTTCGGTATGGTTTCGGAAACGGTAAAGATAAAAGCGGTGAAAATGCCGCAGGTAAAAAATAACAAAATCAGGAGGGATAAACATGAGTATAAAGAAGATTGTATCAGCGGTGCTGACGCTTGTGTTGCTGATGGTGGCTACGACAGCCTGCACAACAACGGATAAAAATAAATTGAACGGTATGGAAAATGAGCCGAAGAACGCCGAGGAAGCGGCAGCTATTCACCAAGAACTGATGGCACGGGAAAATGCGATTCTGGCAGAAAATACCAAGCTTTGGGAACAGGTTTTTGCTGCGGCGGACAAAGGAATGACTTTGCAGGAGGACGGTAAAAACTACGGCGATTTTCTGCTCAAAACCATCGACACCGTCAAGGAACGGTTTACGGAGGACGAGCTTAAATTGCTTAAGAGTGAAGCGGAGAAAATCCGAAATATTGAAAGTAAGCTGACTATGATTGAGAAAAAATATCCGGATGCCGGACAAAAGTCGTTGGATAATGATATGAGCATGCCTTCCGCTAACGGCAGCACTGGAAATTTTCCGTCCTTTGAAGGAAAGGATTTTGACGGGAACAAAATAAAGAGTGATGAGCTGTTCTCCGGCAATGCTGTCACCGTGGTGAACTTTTGGTTCACTACCTGCTCTCCTTGTGTGGGCGAGCTTTCCGAACTCGACGCACTGAATAAGGAGCTTTCGGAGAAAGGCGGTTCTATCATCGGAATCAATTCTTTCACGCTGGACGGAGATGAGGCGGCAATATCCGAGGCAAAGGCGGTTTTGAAAAAGAAAGGCGCTTCCTATAGAAATATATACTTTGATTCAGACAGTGAAGCGGGAAAGTTTGTCGAAAATGTATATGCCTATCCCACAACATATGTGGTTGACCGCAGCGGAAGCATCGTAGGCGAACCAATCGTCGGAGCCGTTACCGGCAAATCACAAATGGAGAAGCTGAAATTGCTCATCGACCAATGTATTGCCGCCGATATGAGGTGAGAATAATATTAAAATAACGCTCGCACAAATATTCCATAAAAATTCTGCGGCGGTTTATGGTATGTAATCATAAAATAAAGAAAGTAAAACAAAGCCTTTTTAAAACGAGGGCTTCAGACGGCATAAAAGTCGCCGGGCATAGAGGCAGCATGCCTTTATTGTCGGGCGGCTTTTATATAATTCAGCAGCAATAAGATTCGTTTTCCGACAAACCCGGCGAAATCGGCGATAAAGCGGCAGACTGCTGACAGCTTCAATTTATAAATTTTGTCTAAGTGTAAGGAACATAACAGAGTCTGCCGATACGGAAACGGGAGCCGTATTCCCGAATGATACAGCACTGCTTAAGGCACTGTATCTGGCAGCGAAGAAACGGAGCAAGCTTCTGAGGAATTGAGGAAAAGTGTACAAAGAACCGCCCCATAAAAGCGATGTTTGATTTTAGAAGGGACTTTGCATTTTGTTACAGCCCTGCACTTGACATACCGTCAGTTTTGTGCTATATTATAACTATGGGATGAAAGCGTGAGTACGACTTTCAACCCATAAAAAACCACTTAAATATATCATCATTTCGGAGCTGAATTTAAGGTTTGCACAAATGCGGGGATTGCCACGTTGATTATTGCTTGTTTATTTTTTGGTATATAGCTTGGTACTGTTTGGGTGAAGACCCTGTTGCCTGCTTAAATGTTCTTGTAAATGATGTGTTATTGTTAAATCCACATTGCAGAAGCTATTTTTGATATATTCATAGATTTGTCCCGCAATAGCTTTTCTGTGATGTTTTCCCGAAGATTTGCGGTGATGTCCTTTGGGACTTATGTTTTTTTGCACTTTGCTCTGTGCTTCATAAAGTGTCCTCCGTGCCGCGGGGCATATCCGACAAAAAGCATAATTTTGTCCTATGCAGGGCAATTTTTTATTTATGCGGTAATCGCTTTCGCTTCC
>CAKVOK010000095.1 GCA_934792465.1 uncultured Clostridia bacterium
GCTGTTTTTAGGTGTGAAACCGAAGGTTTCACACAAATGGTTTCGCAAAACCATTTGTTCAGTAGACATTATATATTTTACAGTGATACGGCACGGTTCGGGCATTAATTAAGTCCTTGAGCCGTGCCGTCATTTTTCATCACCGACACGATTTACCAAATATATTCCCAGACATATCAGCACAAGTGCCGTTATGCAATTGAGAAACGGCGGCGCAGCCTCATTTTTCAGCATAACGCTCGAAAGTATGATTCCGAAAATCTGTATTGTAAAGCTGAACACCGTTATCTTCGATACGGGATTGTATTTCAGCAATATCCCCCACAGCGAATATGCCGCAGCGGACAAAAACGCAAGATATATCAATACGCCGACAGCTGCTGCGGACACAGTTTCGAGCCTGCCGCCAAGCAGAAGTCCGAGTATAATAAGTCCCATGCCGCCGACCACGAACTGGCAGCCGCTTATCACAACAGGATTTTCGTATTCCGAATACCTCTTTATCAGCACGGACGAAACAGCATATGCAACGGACGATACAAGAATACACACATCGCCGCAATTCACGCTGAGTTCCAGTCCGTTCAGGTTTATCACGGTAACTCCGGCAAGACCTATGATACACGCCGCAGCTTTCGTAAATGTGAGCTTTTCCTGCCGGAAAATCAGACTTGATATGATTATCGCAAAAAATACGCTTGCTCCGTCTATGAGCGACCCTTTAACGCCGCTCGTATATGCAAGCCCGATATAGAAAAACATATACTGCAAAAACGTCTGAAACAAAGATACCTTAAATATAATATGTACATTTTCTTTTTTCGGATATACGAGTTTTCGGTTTTTTATACACATTGCCGTCATTGTAAACGTTCCGGCGAGAAAAAATCTTATTCCGGCAAAGAGAATGCGTGTGCCCGAGTCGTTTATTTTGAAAAGCTCATACCCTATCTTTATAAAGGGAAACGCACTTCCCCAAAGCGCACAGCATATGCAGGCGCATATCGCCGTCACCCATGTATTTGTAAAAAATTTTTCTTTGTTATCCACTGATTTCACACTCCGGTTAAATTGTTCGCCGAATTTGCGCTGTGCGCATGGCATATAGCTATTGCGAGAGCGTCCGCCGTATCGTCCGGCTTCGGCACTGCCTTGAGCGAGAGCATAGCTTTCGTCATCTGCTGTACCTGGTTTTTGTCCGCTCTGCCGTATCCCGTGACCGCCTGTTTCACCTGCAAAGGCGTATACTCCGCAATCTTAAGTCCCTCGTTCGCAGCTGCCAGAAGCAATATTCCTCTCGCCTCCGCAACCATTATCGCCGTCTTTGAATTGTTATTGAAAAACAATTCCTCTATAGCCATGCAATCCGGCTTGTATGTATATATCAGAAGCCGTGTTTCCGTATATATTTTTTTCAGTCTTTCGACAGGGTCGGTATGCGCCTTTGTCTGAATACTGCCGAAATCCACCGTTTTAAACCTGTTTCCCTCATAATCCACAATCCCGTATCCCACTATGGCATATCCGGGGTCTATGCCGAGTATTCTCATTTAATCACCTTTCTTGTATATTTATACAAAATAATTTAGTTTTATGCATAAATATTTGTTGTAAAAATATATTGCAATTTTCGTCGAAATGTAGTATAATATAACCATGATATATATTATACTACATTTAAGGAGGAATTTCAAGTGGCAAAAGAAAAAATTGTACTTGCTTATTCGGGCGGTCTTGATACGTCCATTATAATACCTTGGCTCAAAGAAAACTATGAGGGTTGCGAGATTATTGCGGTATGCGGTGACGTAGGTCAGGGAAAAGAAACCGAAGGTCTTGAAGAAAAAGCACTTAAAACAGGCGCTTCAAAGCTTTACATAGAAAATCTCCAGGAAGAATACGTAACAGACTTTATATGGCCGACGCTCAAGGCAGGTGCCGTATACGAGGGAAAATATCTTCTCGGCACTTCGCACGCACGTCCGTGTATAGCGAAAAAGCTTGTTGAAATAGCAATAAAAGAGGGTGCGACGGCAATATGCCACGGCTGCACCGGCAAAGGAAACGACCAGGTTCGTTTTGAGCTTACTATAAAATCGCTCGCTCCGCAGCTGAAGATTATCGCTCCGTGGAGAATGTGGGATATTAAATCACGTGAAGAAGAAATAGATTATGCGGCTGCACACGGAATACCGGTTCCCGTTACGAAAGAGGACAACTATTCCATGGACAGAAACATATGGCATTTAAGCCATGAGGGAATGGATCTTGAAAACCCGGCAAACGAACCGAATTACGAAAAAATCTTAAAGCTCATGGTATCTCCGGAAAAAGCTCCGGACAAGCCGACATACGTTGAGATTGAGTTTGAAAAAGGCATACCTGTAGCAATCGACGGCAAACACTACGACAGCGCAGTTGAGCTGCTCAAAAAGGCTAACGAGCTTGCCGGTGCGAACGGCATAGGCATTGACGATATAGTCGAAAATCGTCTTGTAGGTATGAAATCGAGAGGCGTTTATGAAACGCCCGGCGGAACACTTCTTTATGCCGCTCACAAAGAGCTTGAATACCTTTGCCTGGATAAACAGACGCTCCACTACAAGATGGAAATGGCAAACAAATTCGCCGATTTGGTTTACGACGGACTTTGGTATACGCCGCTTCGCGAAGCTATGAGCGCATTCGTGGATTCCACACAGCAGACAGTTACGGGAAAAGTTAAAATGAAGCTTTACAAAGGAAATTGTATTCCTGCCGGAACGACTTCGCCGTTCTCGCTTTATGACGAGGATATTGCAACGTTCTCCGAGGACGAAGTATACAACCAGAAAGACGCAGCCGGATTTATCAATCTGTTCGGACTTCCGTATCAGGTTCGCGGCATGATGCTCAGAAAGAACAACATAAACGAGATATAAATAATGCAAGCTTTGCTCCGCTTTGCCGTCGGGCGGCGGAGCAGGGCTTTTGCGTTTTAATTTAAATACTTCGGAGGGATGAACGTGTCTGATACAAGATATTGGATATGGTATAACTGCGCTCTTCACGGACGGCCCCGTGCAGCTTATGAGATTTATAAAAGAATCGGCAATATTGAAATAATATACAGATTTAAAGAAAGCGACTACCGCCGGCTCGGAATAACGAACGAAGCTGTTTTAAAGGCACTTTGCGACAAAGACCTTGATTATGCGGACAGGCAGCTTTGGTATGCCGAAAATTACAATGTTACGCTTATACCGATAGATTCGTTCAGGTATCCCGAAGCATTGAAAGAAATAAGCTATCCTCCTGTTTTGCTGTATGTCAGGGGTACTCATTTCGAGCCGCAGGACGAAATTCTCGTTGCCATGGTGGGGACGAGAAGATGTTCGGAATACGGCAAAAAGATGTCGTATGAAATTGCCTGCGGTCTTGCGGAGCTTGGCGTGACGGTTGTCAGCAGTATGTCGTCCGAGATAGACGTTCTCGCACATCAGGGCTGCATGAGCCGCAGCGGAAAAACCATCGCCGTTTTGGGTACGGGAGTTAATAAAGCGTATCCGAGGGGAAGCAAAGATTTGATGCTCAATATTATGAACAACGGATGTGTGGTATCGGAATACAATTTCGACGGCAGGACGTTTGCAACGTTTTTCAGAGAAAGAAACCGCATTATAACGGGACTTTGCAAAGCGACAATTATCGTCGAAGCGGGAGCAAGAAGCGGTGCGCTGACCGTTGCGGCAAGTGCATTTGAGCAAAACAGGGATTTGTTCGCCGTGCCGGGAAATGCTATAAATCCGTCGTCGGCAGGCACAAACCAGTTGCTGAAAACCTGTGCAAGACCGGTTACGTGTGCGGATGATATAATACAGGAATACGAGAGGATTTATCCTCATCTTATAAAAAAGAAAAAGTATACCGCTCAAAAAGTAGAATTTGATATGCCGGCAGAGCCGGGAGAGCTTGAACAGCAGATTTTGGGTATTGTCAGAGGGTTTCCGAAATCGGCGGACGAGCTTGCACGTGAATTGCGCATTGATATAAGCGCCGTAAACGGAGCGATAACTATGCTTGAAATGTCGAACGACATAAAAGAGGGTTCGGACGGAAAATATGTTCCGGTATGATTTAAATATATGAATATGAGGGCAGATTATATCCGCCCGTTTTCATTAAATAGCTAAATTCGTACAGCGAATTTAGCTGTTTCGAAGAAACAATTTACCTATAGAATACAATGAGATAATTTAGCTTTGCACGTTAGTGCAAAATTTAGCTTTTGAAAATTTATTCATTCTACTTTGCAAAAATAAATAATGTCTACTGAACAAATGGTTTTGCGAAACCATTTGTGTGAAACCTTCGGTTTCACACCTAAAAACAGC
>CAKVOK010000096.1 GCA_934792465.1 uncultured Clostridia bacterium
GTTAAAAAATCAGACAAAAAAATAAAAGATATGTATAAGAGATTAGAAGCAAACTCCTAATATCTCATTAAATTATCTTATCTTAAGTGTTCAATTTTTCTTAATGAACCGTAACTACTATCGTAGAAATATATTGTGTTCTCATCTCTGGATACCAAAACCAAATGGCGGAGTACGAAAACTCGGTATCCCCACGGTTATTGACAGAGTAATCGAACAGGCAATAATTAAATTGCTTGAATACTTCAATGACGGATATGTGTGAATAGTGGATATTGACCTTGAGAAATTCTTTGACAATGTATCGCAAGATAAGTTGATGAGTTATGTCGGCAGATTAAGAGTGATAATCTGGAAGCAGTGGAAAACTGCGAGTAAACGAGAATAGGGACTCTTAAAACTCGGAGTTGAAAAGTGGATAGCCCACAAAGTTGCAAACTGGGGAGACAACTATCAATTTGTAGCAATAAAATCAGTTGTCAAAAGAGCAATATCAAAAGAAATACTGACCAAGCGAGGCTTAATCAGTATTTCGGATTACTATCAAAAGGTAGGAGATATTGAATTTTGAATTGAACCGCCGTATGCCGAACGGCACGTACGGTGGTGAGAGAGGGCGATTAAATTCGCCCTACTCGATTTATTTTCTAAAGGCGGCCGAATAATTCAACTCATTTTAGAGGTATTGTAAAGTGTTTGCACAAAATTCATGATTATCTCACTTTTGCTCAGTTTGCCCATTCTTCACTATTTTTCTAAGGCCCTAAAAAGGAGTGTAGCAAAACGAAATTCATTTTGAAGATACCCCTCTTTTATACATAAAATTCGGAAGCATTGAAAGATGGGTGAAACGTGCATGATAAAATCTTAAAAACATCAGTAAAATAAGGGAAAAACAAAACAAATTAAAATTGTTTCATCAGCGGAAAAAATTACTATTGCGCTTTTTCTGCGGATATGATACAATGAATTTGTGATAAACAAAAAATGAATTGGGGAGGTATCTGCATGCAGGTAAACAAAATCAATAAGGACGGCTTCTATTATAAAAGCGGTCTGTATCTTTATAAAAAATACAGCGCCCTTACGATTATGATGCTGCCGGTCATAGCATATTATCTAATATTTTGTTACGGGCCTATGTACGGAGCAATAATAGCTTTTAAAAATTTCAGTTTCATGAAAGGTATTATCGGAAGTCCGTGGGTGGGGTTCGCACATTTCAGACGTATGTTTGCTTCAAAAAGCTTTTTTGAGGTGTTCCGCAATACTTTGCTCATAAGTATATATAAGCTTATAGCCGGATTTCCGGCACCTATTGTATTTGCTATTCTGCTGAATGAGCTTATAAGTCAAAAGTTCAAGAAAGTCGTTCAAACAGTCAGCTATCTGCCGCATTTTCTTTCGTGGGTTATACTAGGTGGTATGTTTATGCAGCTGCTGTCGCTCAGCGGACCTATAAATATAGTACTTAAAAAAATGGGAATGAAAACGATATTCTTTCTCGGAGATAAAAGGTATTTCAGAAGCGTACTTGTCGTTACGTCGCTCTGGAAGGGCATCGGCTGGGGAAGTATAATATACCTTGCGGCATTGACGGGCATAGACCCGCAGCTTTATGAGGCGGCGAGGATAGACGGAGCCGGGAAATTCAGACAGATAATGAATATAACGCTGCCGTCGCTTATACCGGTTATAACGATTATGTTCATTTTCAATGTCGGCGCAATAGTAAACGACGATTTCGACCAGATATTCAATCTGTATAACGAAGCGGTTTATTCCGTCGGCGACGTAATAAGTACATACAACTACAGAATGGGTATGATAAATAACGAATACGACTATTCCACGGCGGTGGGACTGTTTAAAAACGTTATTTCCGTAATACTTATATTCATAACGAATTTGGTATCGAAAAGATACAGCGACTACGGAATATGGTGATTCGGCGGGAAGGAGATAAAAATGAAGATTAAAAAAACTTTGGGAGAACAGATATTTTCGGGATTTAATGTGATTTTTATGATTTTGTTTTGTGCGGCGGCACTGTATCCGTTTTTATATCTTATTGCACGCTCGTTCAGCTCGCCGGACGCAAACTTTCTTAAGATTACCATATTACCGCAGAAATTTACGTTTGAAAATTATATAAGGGTGTTCAAAAACGAAGATATAGGCACAGGCTTTAAAAACGCCGTGATACGAACGGTTGTGGGAACGGCGGTAAATCTGATATTCTCGATACTTGCGGCATATCCGCTGTCGAAGAAATATTTTCCGCACAGAAATATTTGGACAGGTCTTATAATATTTACAATGTATTTCAGCGGCGGCATGATACCCGGATATTTGCTTGTGAAGCAGCTCGGACTTTTAAATACTATGTGGGCAATGATAATTCCGAGTGCCATAAATACATATAACATGATTATAATGAGGAATTTCTTTATGTCGCTGCCGTCGGCACTGGAGGAAGCGGCAAGAATAGACGGCGCAGACGATTTTAAAATATTGGTAAGGATAATTATTCCGATGTCGAAACCGATACTTGCAACGATTGCGCTGTGGTCTATGGTAGGACATTGGAACGCATGGTTCGATTGCCTGATTTATATAACCGACCCGTCGAAACAGGTTCTTCAGATTGTATTAAGACGTGTTGTGCTGGAAGGCAGCGTGCAGATGATGAATCCGAACGCCGCAGAGTTTACGGACCAGATTGTAAATCCGGAAAATATAAAGGCGGCTACGATAATCACGGCAACCGTGCCGATTATTATGATTTACCCGTTTTTGCAGAAATATTTTGTAACGGGTATAATGGTTGGGTCACTTAAAGGATAAAAAATATATATATAAAATGAAAGGAAAGTGAAATTTATGAAAAAATTTATGAGAGCAACGGCGGTTATCCTGTGTCTGGCGTGTTTCCTCGGAGGCTGCGGAAAGAAGCAGGAGGAGACGGGAAGTAACGGTAAAGAGAAAATAACATGGACGGCATGGCTCGGCGCACCGGTAAACAAGAATGCGGAAATGATTAAATACTGGGACGAACAGTTTGACGTTGATATTGACGTATGGAACATAGAAGCGTCGAACTATATGGAAGCAATATCGCTTAAGGTTTCGGGCGGAGAAATCCCCGATGTATTCTATCTGCCGTCGGAATCGCTGTATACGAAATATGCGAAAGACGGCTTGCTGGCAGAGCTTACGGAAGAAAAAATCAAAGAATATGCACCGAATATGTATGCGGAATATAAGGAAGCAGATGAGAGAGCATTCTCATACAGCAAGGTAGGCGGAAAGATTTACGGAATACCGGCGCTCGGCGGAGTTCACAGACGTCCGCTGGCATATAGAGGCGACTGGATGGAAAAGGTGGGAGTGACGGAAACGCCGGAAACTCTAGACGAATTTGAAAAGCTGCTTTATAAATTTGCAAACGACGACCCGGACGGCAACGGCGAAAAAGATACATACGGAATTTCTTCAAGCGGTATATATGCGGTATACGGTGCGTTCGGACTTGTTCCGGAATACTGGCTTGAAGATGAGAACGGAAAGCTTGTTTACGGCGGTGTTCAGCCGAAAATGAAAGAAGCACTCGGAGTGCTGAGAAAATGGTATGCCGACGGTGTGCTCGACCCCGAATTTATCGTTACGGAAAAGCAGAATGCCTCAAGCAATATGTCCACACCGTTTGTAAACGGCAGAATAGGTTTCACATCAAACGGAGAAGAATGGCACTTCAAACCGAAATTCGATAATTCTGCGGAAGCGGCGGACTGGGAAGGCGACAACGTTAAGGAATTGCGCAAGATAGATTCGCACGCTGCGGACAGCATAAAGCTCGGACGTCCGATAGAAGGACCGCACGGCGATAAGGGAATCGGCGGTTTCGGCGAAATCGGCAACGGCACAATGCTTGCGTTCGGAGTGCAGCTGGAGAAAAACGAAGCAAAGCTTAAAAAGGTATTTAATATAATCGAAACAATAGGCTTTACCTCATACGAAAACAAGCTTACCGCTCAAAACGGTATCAAAGGAAAACACTGGGATTTCAACGACAAAAAGCAAATCGTTTATCTTGATGAAAAATATCAGAAA
>CAKVOK010000097.1 GCA_934792465.1 uncultured Clostridia bacterium
ACAAAATCCTTGCACTTGAACAATTACAAAATGCCGAAAAAATTAGTATATGAGTGCATTTTGTAATTGTTCAGCAATCATTAAAAAAAAGGGGGGTGTAGAAAAACGATTTCGTTTTCCTACACCCCCCCTTTTTTTTAACTTATTCTTGTTTGATTCGCTCAAAAAATTTCCATGTCGGAATGCCGTGCGGTCTGTTGAATCTGCCTACGCAACGCATATTAAATCCGCTTGAAATAACGTTTACTTTCTCCGAACAGGTAAAGGCAATGTCGAATTTAAAATCTTTCAATACTTTGTCGGACTGCTCACCCCAAAATCCGAACGGATAAGCGAAAATCCTTGTCTTGCTGCCGGTATGCCGTTCGAGCATTTTCTGAAACCGCAGTATATCTTTGCTCATTTTCTCCTTATAACATTCAAAATCCTCACCGCATACCGCAGAACAGCCGTTTCTGCCGAGTGCCGTCGTATGCAAATCATACGTGTGATTTGCAATTTCGACATATCCGCATTTGCTTATTTCTTCGATTTCTTCCCATGTCAGATACGAATAGTCCACATTGTGGTCGTTGGCTTCGGTGAATTTGTCCGTGTACGAGCCTACAACGGCGATTACGGCACTGAAACCGTATTTTTTCAGTATCGGCATGGCATATGTGTAAAAACTCTCGAATCCGTCGTCAAAGGTTATCATAACCGGTTTTTCGGGGAAAGCTCCGCCTTTCTTTATATAATGCAGCAGCTGTTTTGCGCTGACGGACGTGTATCCGCTGTCTTTCAGATATTTTATGTCATTTTCAAATTCCTCCGGCGATATTACATAAGTTCCGAGCAGCGAGGGTTTTTCGGAAATATGATGATACATGATTACTGGCAGGGAAATTTCCTTGCCGAAAACCGGAAAAACAAGAATAGCCGTTATAATGAAAACCGTAAAGCAAACTGCCGCAATAAAAGTTTTTTTGCGTAATACAAATACCATGAACCTATCACCCTTTCATGATAATATATATTACGCAAAAATTCGCTTTAGAAGTTATTTTTCAATTGCTGCGGTGCGTTCGTTTATTTTTTTAATGATTTCGGGGTCGAATTTCGGACGGCGGTCGTATGTATACAATCCGTTCTGCTCCTGCTCGATGTCATAAAGCTGAGTATAGCAGAAACCGAGCATATATTCGTTGTCTAAAAGTGCGTCTGTAAGTCCTTTGTAGCGTTCGATAAATTCTTCGCGGGTTTTCGGTGCATTGCCGTAGCCCCAGCCGGCATTTTCGTCGGAATCGTTCCAATATATTCCGCCGTATTCACTGACGAATGTAGGTTCGCCTCTGTATGTCTGACGATTTGCGAAATTGTCGAACATCTTTTCCGGCAGCTCGGCATAATGCTCTTTTAATACCTCGGGATTCTGGTCGTAATCATGCAGGTCGAAAATATCGGTGATAACATGGTAGTTTCCGCTTGTGTCTATACAGGGACGTGTTTCGTCCATGATTTTTGTGGTTTTGTACGTTATTTCCAAAAGGTCATTGATTTGCTGTCTTCCGCACGTATCCCATGTTTCATTGAACGGACACCAGCCGACAATTGACGGGTGATTAAAATCACGCAGCACGGCTTCTTCCCATTCTCTTAAGAATGTCGGCACGCTCATTGCGTCGGAGGTATCAATGCCCCAGTTTCCGTATTCGCCCCATACTATATATCCGAGTTTGTCACAGTGATATAAAAATCTCGGTTCAAATACTTTCTGATGAAGTCTTGCGCCGTTGAATCCCATATCCAAAGAAAGCTTAATGTCTTTTTCGAGGTCGTTCTCCGTGGGAGCCGTATATATGCCGTCCGGGTAATATCCCTGGTCGAGTACAAGACGCTGAAATACGGGTTTTTCGTTGATAAGGAATTTCATACCGTCAAGGCGCAGGCTTCTCATGCCGAAATAGCTGCATACCTTGTCATCGCCGTATGTAAGCTTTAAATCATAGAGTCTGCCGTGCCCCGGTTCCCAAAGATGCAGTTCGGATAAATCTATTTTTAAATCAACGCTGCCGCCGTTGGACGAAGCGGAAGCTTTGCCGACAGATTTTCCGTCATATAACGCTTCTGCCGTAACTGTGCCCTTCCCCTCAGTCTGCGCTTTGATGCTTATTGATGAGTTTTCAATGTCTGTGTAATATTTTGCCGATTTGATGTATTCATACGGTACGTATTCGAGCCATACTGTCTGCCATATGCCTGTTGTGCGTGTGTAGTCGCAGCCGCTCGAATAATAGAGATTTGCCTGTTTTCCTTTCGGCTGACGTCTGCCCCGGACGTCGTCGTAGGCATTAACAACGAGTGTGTTTTCGCCTATACATGCCTTTTCCGTAATGTCGAATGAAAAAGGTGTGTATCCTCCGGAATGTGTGCCGATTACTTCGCCGTTAAGATATACGGTCGTGAGATAATCAACTGCACCGAAATGAAGAATAATTCTTTTCGATTTGTCATTGATATTGATGCTGCGTTTGTACCATACGGAATTTAAGAAATCCGTATCGCCTATGCCGGAAAGCTTGCTTTCGGGACAGAACGGCACAACGATTTTTTGACTGAAATGCTCTGCATTGTAGATTTTTCTTTCCGCACCGCTTACACTCCTGTCGATTTCAAATTCCCATTCGCCGTTAAGGGTTTCCCAGTCTTTTCTCTCAAATTGCGGATTCGGATGCTCCGCTCTCGGTATGTTGTTCATTGCAATGTTCCTTTCTTTATAAAAATTATTTAAAATACCTCTTTACATTTATTAATTATAATGCTATAATATAATAAAATAAATAGATTTTATTGATGAAAAAGTGAGGATTGTGCGCATGAACAAAGACAGGTCGAATGTAACGCCGCATACGGAGGACATCACGTTTATATGCCAGAGCAGCCCCGATATGCCGTTTTACTGCCATTTGTGCGGAATATCGTATTGCGACGGCGAGTATTTAATATCAAGAGAAAATTCCGATATATACTGCATTGAATATATAATTTCAGGCACAGGCACGGTGAAAACAAAGGGGAAAACGTTTTATCCGAAAAAGGGTGATGTGTATATGCTTATGAAAGGCGAAAATCAGCTGTATTACAGCGATAAAAAAGACCCGTGGACAAAGATATGGTTCAATGTATCCGGCACGCTTGCGGATAAGCTTATAAGAATCTACAATCCTGCCGGAGAAACTCTCATCGAAAATACGAAAGTGTATGACGATTTTAAGGAATTTATAGATATTGCAAAGGATAAGAGCCTTGCGCCGGAGGAAATAATGAATCGCTGTTCGCTTGTGTTTCATAGGATTTTGATTAAGCTGCAAAGGATAAAACCGAAAACGGAGGGTGAGATTATCCGTGATTATATAGATACGCATATATGCGAGCCGATAAAGACGGAGGACCTCGCTGCTGTTATCTACAGAAGCCGTTCCCAGGCAATCCGCATATTCAAAAAGGAATACGGCACGACACCGTATAAATATATATTGAACGGCAAAACGGAAACAGCGAAAATGATGCTGCTGAATACGAATATGCCGATAAAGGAAATAGCGTATGAGCTTTCTTTTGCCGATGAACATTATTTTTCAAATATGTTTAAAAAATTAACGGGCACTTCACCGAAGAAATACAGAGAAACCGAAAAAAATTCGGGAAAGATTCAAAAAATGTAAGTTTGTCAATGATATGTCACACATTTTAAAAAATTTCTACATTATGAACAAAGGAATTAATATAATGTCTACTGAACAAATGGTTTTGCGAAACCATTTGTGTGAAACCTTCGGTTTCACACCTAAAAACAGCA
>CAKVOK010000098.1 GCA_934792465.1 uncultured Clostridia bacterium
TGCTGTTTTTAGGTGTGAAACCGAAGGTTTCACACAAATGGTTTCGCAAAACCATTTGTTCAGTAGACATTATATATGTACTACTTTTTTTCTTGTTTCGTCGATAAGCTTCACGCTTGCCGCAGAGCTTTCCGGTGTAACAATCTGCGGGGCAATTCCGCTGTTGATACAATCGATAAAATATTTGATTTCTCCGGCATAGCCGTCCAGGCTCGTGAGGTTTATTCCGGTATCCACCTGTTCGGCAGCCGTTTCTTTATCAACGGTTTCGCCGTTTTTGGTTATAACTCCGTCCTCGCATTTTACATAGCCTTTTTCAAATACGGCGAGATATGACGCACTGAACGGGATATCCGCATCGTACCATGTACCCTCTGTGGAAACAAGGCAATCATCATAGATATAATTTACCGCCGCAAAATCGTTAAGTCCCTTTAATTCGTGGTATACGCCCTGAATATCTTTCGGCATACCGAGCATATACTGCATGAAATCGACATCATGAATCATGAGGTCGAGCATAACAAGACCGCTTTTTTCCTTGTCCTGCATCCAGTTTTCATAGCTCCATTTCGGAATTGAAGAAATTCGCTTCATATCAAGGCGTATGAGTTTTCCGAGTTCGCCGCTGTCATAAACGCCTTTAAGGTATTTATAATCATTCATGAAACGTACTACGTGCGCAACCATGAAAAGCTTGCCGCTTTTCTTTGCAGCCGCAAGAACTCTGTCCGCCTGTTCGCCGTTTAGCGTCATCGGTTTTTCGCATATTACGTGGAATCCGCTTTCGAGTGCCTTTATTGCATATTCCATATGCAGATAACTCGGCGTTGATATGTCTATCATATCCGGCTTTTCGTTTTTCAGCATCTCATCAAAATCGGCATATACGTTTATTTTTTTGTCGCCGACTTTTTCTTTGAGCATATCAAGTCTGACATCGCAGGCAGCTATAAGTTCTGCGTCCTCCAGATCGTTATATATGTTGAAATGGCACGTACCCATTCCGCCTACGCCTACAATTGCTACTTTAATCATTATTTTTTCCTCCCTTATATCAGGCTTTCGAGCAGTTCCTTGGCATGAATAATATCCTTTGTCTGTTCGTCGCCCGAAATTTCACGTTCTATTGTTATTGCTCCGTCATATCCCACAGCCTTGAGTTTCTTGATAAATTCGGGAAAATTGACCTTGCCGTCGCCTATTTTAACTTCTTTGCCGAGTTCCTTGCCGTTTGTCGGATAAAATCCGTCTTTGCCGTGAACACCTCTTACGTATTCGCCGAACACGTCGAGCGCATCTATGGGATTTGCTTTTCCGTAAAGAATGAGATTTGCCGGGTCGAGATTTATACCGAGATTTCCCGTTCCGACATCTTCTATTGTACGTTTGAGCGTAACAGGCGTTTCCTGACCTGTTTCAAACAGGAAATACTGACCGTTCGCTTTCATATATTCCGCAACCTCGCGAAGTGCGATTATGAGCTTATGATATTCCGTTGTCGAGGGCACTTCCGGCAAAAATCCGACATGAGTCACCACATCTACCACGCCTATCATCTTTGCAAAATCCGAACCGCATTTCAGGTCGTTCACTCTTGTTTCCCTATATTCGGACGGAACAAGACCGAGAGTGTGCGGACCGGAATAAAAATCCCATATTGCCGGGCCGGACCAGCCGCACCAGAATGCGCTTATCGTAATATTGTATTTTTTTGCTGCTGATTTTACTTTTTCGGCATATTCCTCCGTCATGAGCTTTAAGTCCCAGCAGTTGAGCTGACACGTTGGAAATCCGAGGGAAGCAAGCTTTTCGAATTCCTTGTCAATCTCCGCCGAGAGAGGCACTATAACTCCGAGTTTCATATAAAAATCCTCCTTTTTGTACTTGACAAATTTATATTTTTATTATAAAATAATAATATAAAAATTACTATAACTTTTTTGCGTAAAATTAGCATAAATTTGCGGTGATTTTTTCATGCCGCACAGGGGAGATTTCCATGAACGATATAAGTCTTTACGAAAAAATTCCGGTAAACGAATTTCCGATACGTCTTTTGAAGTTCAGCAACCGGCAGCTGTATGTGTCGCCGCATTGGCACGAACACACCGAAATACTGTATTTTTTCAGCGGAACGGGCAAGGTTGCCTGCGGCGGGAAAATTTTTGACGTTAAAAAAGGCGATTTGATTATAGTCAATCAAAACGAGCTCCATGCTTGCATGGACGGTGTATGCGCCTACGGCTGTATTCTTCTTCCGCCGTCTTTTTTCGACGGCAGCCATGCCATATTTGAAAATCTTGTCCGCGACAGCGAGGTACAGCACCTGGCAGGGAAGATTTTCGGGGAATTTACCGCAAAGGAAACCGCATACAAATCCGCTGTGCAGGCATATACATATATGCTTGTAACCGTGCTGACGAGGAAATACGCAAGCGATATTCTGGACAACAAAGCATATATGCAGCGAGCGGAAAAGCTGAATAAGATTAACAAGGCGATAGAATATATAAACGACAACTATGCCGAGGACATTTCCACGTCTTTTCTCAGCGAAACCGTGCATATCAGCGTATGGCATTTTTGCAGGCTTTTCAAGGAGGTTACGGGAAAGACTCCGAAAGAATATATAAACGATATTCGCATAGACAAGGCGTGCGGACTTATAAAAAATACGGATATGACCGTGACGGAAATTGCGCTTTGCTGCGGCTTCGGCGATATGAATTATTTTTCAAGATATTTCAAAATGCGTATGGGTATGCCGCCCACGAAATACGCCAAATCGGAATAATTTTAATCTTATTTTAATACCGTATACTTAACTCAACAAAAGGAGATGAAAGATATGGCAATAGCGGTTAGCCGTTGAGGGAGAATATATAACCGGGTTAGATATATCATCCGGACGAAGCGACCGGTTGACATTGATTCCGCTGATTAAAAAGATGGAGAGAAATCTTAACAGAAGCTACATAGATGTAACTGCCGATGCAGGGTATGAGAGTGAAGAAAATTATACATACTTTGAAAAGAAAAATCAAACCTGTTACATAAAGCCGCAAAATTATGAACGCTCAAAAACCCGAAAATTTAAAAACAACATGGCTCTCAGAGAAAATATGATTTACGATGAAATCAAAGATGAATACACTTGTCAAAACGAAAAAAAGCTAAGGGTAGTGTATGTTGGAAAAAGGAAAAGCAAATCCGGATTTGAAAGTGAAATAACATATTACGAATGTGAAAGCTGCGAAGGATGTCCTAATAAAAAGTCATGCACAAGAGCAAAAGGAAGTCACGGCACGCATTAAGGAATTGGAAACGGAACTTAACACCGAAAAAAGCAAAGCCGTAACGGCTGATATGTTTACGGCTTCTGTCCGTAAATATACCAGAGCAAGAAAACTTACTCCGAGAATGTTAAACGAACTGATTGAAAAAATTGAAGTACACCAGTCCGAAAAGATTGACGGTAAAACCGTTCA
>CAKVOK010000099.1 GCA_934792465.1 uncultured Clostridia bacterium
TGCTGTTTTTAGGTGTGAAACCGAAGGTTTCACACAAATGGTTTCGCAAAACCATTTGTTCAGTAGACATTATATTAGCGTCCTGTGCAGCGTAATTTCCGGCAGCCTTTGTGCCGCTGCTTCAAAATCAGCAATTTTCTCGCATTTTTTTATTGTTTTGAGCAACTTTTTCTCGTCCGGACAGTTCTGCATAACATACATCCATATTTCTTTGAGCTTTTGCACGGTGAAAATATCGCATTTGTAAATCGCATAATAGTTTTCAATCAGTGCCACGGTAAATCGCAGTATATCTTCGCAACATAGCGGAGCACCGCCTTTTATCTCTCTGAATACCGCCGGATTTTTGACAGCTCCTCTGCCTATCATAACGGAATCGATATTCGGAAATCGCTCCTTTATGTATTCGAAATCTTCCGCAGTACAGATATCGCCGTTGTAGCAGAGCCTATTTTCGGACATTTCGTATGCCGTTTCAAATGCGGTCATATCGGGTTTTCCGCCGTAAAACTGCTGCCTTGTTCTCGGATGCACTATCAGCAGCGACAGCGGATATTTGTTATAAACACGCATAAGAGGCTCAAATTCTTCCGCAGAATAAAAGCCTATCCTTGTTTTGACGGATATTTTCATGTCTGTGCCGCTGAAAATCTCATATAGAAATTTATCTATTTTTTCGGGATATTTCAGAAATCCGGACCCTCTGCCTTTGCCGACAACCGTGGCGGACGGGCAACCCATATTTATATTTATTTCGTCATATCCGATTTTTCTGACTTTATCCGCAAAGTTCAAAAAGGCATTTGAATTGTTTGCGAGTACCTGTACCGTAAGCTTTATGCCGGGGTTGTTTTCCGGCAGAACGGTACGCAGCGTTTTGTTTGTTATTTTCTCGTTTTCCGACGGCGTTATGAACGGCGCATAATATCCGTCGCAGCCCTCAAAAAGACTTGCGTGAGACAGCCTGAAAGTCGGTGTGCATATCCCTTCAAGAGGTGCAAAATAAAGCTTCATTCGTTTGGTTTCCTTTCCGTGTAAAAATCCCATATGTTTAGATGTGAAACAAACCGTTTCACAAAATCGGTCGCTATGTATATTTTATCATGTATTGAGGAATTTGTCAATCATACTTAAATAAATCTGCGAGAATATCCTCGGCGGACATTTTTCTGTAGCCGTCGGGGTCTTGTAATATGTCGCCGTTCCACCTCACTGCATCATATTCCGTAAGGTAGGCGGAATTTCTTGCATAGTTCGGATATTTTTCAATGCATTTCGGAAAATATGCTTGCATATATTGTTTCGCAAGCCGAATTGCTGCGCTGCTGTGATTTTCGTATGCGGCAGTGCCGCACAGCGAAACGGACGGCGGTGAAGCGTGCAGGATTACTATGCTGCCGTCGGAACATTCGCCGACAGTGATATATACGTGTCCGTCTTTGCACATAATGTCTCCGCATTGTCTGTGCGTGAGCTTTTCTTTCGGAATAACGCTGCCGCCGAATATTTCCGCATATTTTTCCGCAGTTTGAGCGGACGGAAAAACATAGCCGTTATCGCTGTATGTATCGCCGAAAATTTGATACATCAGCCAACCTAAATATCCCGTGCAGTCAAGTCCGTCATGAATCCGGTATTTTGTTTTTTCATAATCATATGAAGAATCGTTTTTGTTGTAGAAGCTTTCCCAGCTTTTTGATAGTCCGATTGTTTTTGCCTTGGTTCCGGCAGCCGTGCTTTCGTCGTTCCAACCTCCGCCGAATACATATAAGCATTTTCCTATCGGGGTCAGTCCGCAAAGAAGCATATTTTTAAGTGTCGGCATTATATCACTCTCCATAATATATTTATACGGTGCGGATGATAAGTATTACATTTTTGTATGAAAAATCGACTAAATCTGTCTTAAAATATTGACTATTGGGTAATAATATGTTATAATGAGGGTAGAAAAGTTTGTGATGTTGACTAAAAACGGAGTGGATAATATGGAAATTAAACGAGATTTATATTTAAATAAGCTGATAAAACGAGAGTGTAACGGGTTGGTTAAAGTAGTAACCGGTATAAGAAGATGCGGCAAATCATATTTGCTTTTTCGTTTATATCATGATTATCTGATAAACAAAGGAATCAGCGATAACCACCTCATAGAAATCGCTCTTGATGATATAATGAACGAAGAACTCAGAGAGCCGAAAGTGTTATATAATTATATAAAAGAGCAGATTAAAGACAAAGAACAATACTATCTTTTTCTTGATGAAATACAATATGTCGGAGATTTTTCGGATTTGGTAAACGGACTATCCCATATTAGAAATTTGGATGTATATATAACGGGAAGTAACTCTAAATTTTTGTCGAGTGATATTCTTACTGAATTCAGAGGCAGAGGGGATGAAATACATGTTAATCCTCTTTCTTTTGCTGAATACAATTCAGTGTACGACGGCAGTGTGTTTCAGGCTTGGAAAGATTATTATACCTATGGCGGACTTCCCCTCATTCTGACTCGTGAAGATGATGAAATGAAAGCTGAATATCTTTCGTCCTTATTGAAAAAAGTTTATATCAGTGATATTGTTGACAGAAACAAAATCCGTAATGAAAGTGAGCTTGAAGAATTGGTTAATATTCTTGCATCATCTGTTGGCTCACTTACCAATCCCGCCAAACTCAGCAGAACTTTCAGAAGTGTTAAAAACAGTAAAATTACCGAAAAAACCATAAAAAAATATTTGGGTTATCTTACAGATGCATTTTTGATGGATAAGGCGGTCAGATACGATGTAAAGGGCAAAAAGTATATTGAAACACCGTCAAAGTATTATTTTACCGACATCGGCATAAGAAACGCACAGCTTAATTTCAGACAACAAGAAGAAAATCATATTATGGAAAACATAATATTTAATGAACTTAAAATAAGAGGCTATCGTGTAGATGTCGGCGTGGTTGAAATAGTCGAAACCAATGAAGAAGGCAAAAAGGTGCAAAAGGGACTGGAAATAGATTTTATTGCGACAAAAGGCAACAACAAGTATTACATCCAATCAGCTTTTGATATGCCGAATGAAGCAAAAGAAAAACAAGAAAAGAAATCTCTGTTAAAGACAAAAGATTCCTTTAAGAAAATCATTGTTGTAAAAGATGATATTAAACTGAAACGTGATGATAGCGGAATTACCATTATGGGCATATTTGACTTTTTGCTTAATGAAAACAGTTTGGATATGTAAATGTATGGGACTATCCCACATTTTGTGTAAACCTCAAATTCTGCTCCAAAATGATGATATAATCTATGTAGTTTTTTATGGGCTGAAAGCCGGATTTAGGCTTACAGCCCATAATTATAGTATAGCACAAAATTGACGGCATGTCAAGGGCGCCCTCGTAAGAGGGCGTGCATTTACCCTTGACTTGTCGGTAATTTTATGCTACCCAGGTAATCTATCGGCAAAGAA
>CAKVOK010000100.1 GCA_934792465.1 uncultured Clostridia bacterium
ATGTCATGATTTCCTCCGTGCCGCTCAAAGGAAAACCCGGCGGATATAAGTTTATTCACCAAATCTCTTTGTTTCATTATATCACTCCTACAATCATATTATACACAAAGAATACATAAAAGTCAATATTTTTTTAGAATTTTTATCGTCATTTTATTTATTCAGCGGTCATTACTTAATAATTTTTATAGTGAACTTGCCATTCCACATTGACAAGTGTAAATTTTTATGGTATAATATTATAGAAAAGTGTATAAACTACATTTAGAAAAATATAGAAAAGTGTGTTATTATGGAGGCGACTATATGTTATTCAGAAAAATTCAAAAATATATTGAAAACTATTTGATGTCTGATTCAAACAAAATTCTGATAATTGATGGGGCAAGACAAATCGGAAAAACATATATCATCAGATATACGGGTGAAAAGCTTTTTGAAAACTATATCGAAATCAACATGGTGGAGGACTTTTTAGGAAATAAGCTTTTTGAGAATGTCAAAACAGTTGACGACTTTTATTTGCAGGTCAGTATGCTTGCTGGCGACAAGATGAAGGATAAAGAAAAAACGCTCATATTTATTGATGAAATACAAGCTTACCCGCATTTGCTGACATTATTAAAATTTTTAAAACAGGACAATAAGTTCACATATATTGCAAGCGGCTCACTGCTTGGTGTTACTCTTGCAAAGACAACATCAGTTCCTATCGGAAGCATAGAGGTCAAGAGAATGTATCCGTTGGATTTTGAAGAATTTTTGTTTAGTCAAGGTTTCAACGACTATGCAATAACCGGTATCAGAAAGAAATTTGAAAACGAAGAAAGTCTTGATGAAAACACGCATGAAAAACTTTTGGATTTATTTAAAAAGTATTTGCTTGTAGGCGGACTTCCCGATGCCGTAAACGCATACAACAACAGCAAAAACATTGTGGAGGTCAGAAATATTCAGGATGAAATACACGAATATTATGCTGTTGACGCAGCTAAATACGATAAAGATAATCGTCTGAAAATCCGACGCATTTATGATGCAATCCCGTCAACTTTGGAAAATAAGAAAAAGAGGATTGTAATACAAGATATTGAAAATAAAAAAGGAAAACGTTTTTCGGACTATCAGGATGAATTTGATTATCTGATTCATGCCGGAATTACATTAGAGGTAAAAGCTATTTCGACACCGGTATTTCCGTTGATAGAATCAAGCGGCAAGAATTTGCTTAAATTATATCTGAATGACGTGGGAATGCTTACAAGTATTCTTTACAGAAACAACATACGTGCTGTTTTAGATGATAATAAAAGTATAAATCTTGGTACTGTCTATGAATCGGTCATAGCCTCTGAATTGAAGGCACACGGATTTAACCTTTTTTATTACGATAACAAAAGCAAGGGCGAAGTTGATTTCCTTATCGACGATTATAACGATCTTTCTGTGGTACCTATGGAAATAAAATCAGGAAAAGATTATACTGTTCACAGCGTATTAAATCATTTTGTTTCCAATAAGGACTATGGTATTAAAAAGGGATATGTTTTATCCAATTCACGAGAAGTAAAACGAAAAGGCAAGATCATTTATATGCCGATATATTATATTATGTTTTTCGAGTGTAATTAAGTATAAAACTCCATAAACACTATTCCAAAACACGAAAGCATATGTAATCCCGTTCAAAGAAATCATCGAAAACGAGGAGGCAAACAAAGATGAAAACGATTGATGAATACATGAAAATCTCATATCGTATGGAAATTACAGAAGACTCCGCAGAGGGTGGCTATGTTGCATCCTATCCTGATTTAAAAGGATGTATCACTTGCGGCCCAACAATCAAAGCAACAGCCGCTGCACTTGCCGATGCAAAACGCATTTGGATTGAAGCCGCGCTTGAAGACGGTTATAATATTCCTTTTCGCATTTTTTTCGGAGAAATACCGTAATGCTTTTTAAATACACGCAAAAAGTAATTATAGTCCGAGAATCCGACTTTGTCAGATATTTCCGAAATTGACATAGCGGTATTTATAAGTAATTCTCTTGCCTTGTCAAGTCGTTTGGTTTTTATAAACGAAGCAATTCCGCCGTTTGTGTATTGCTTCGTTTCTTCGTACAACTGTGTACGGTTTATGTTTAAAACACTGCATATGTCATCAACACAAATAGGTTCGCTTATGTGAATATCCACATAATTGGAAATGATTTCAATTATGTGTTTATTTTTAGGTCGTATCATTTCCTTAAGCATTATATAGCTTGTACAAGCATCAAGTATTTTTGCGGCAGCAAGTATCTGTTTTGAATTTTTGTATTTAATTTTTCTTGCTTCATTGGGAGCAGGAGCAGAGATATAGTATTTTTTGCATAGCTCATTTACAAAATCATAAACGGAGTCCTTATCCTTAATATCTGTAATCTGACCAAACATAATGTAGCCTATAATAGCGTTATTTTGCATAATCGGTGCAGTAGCTTCTATAAGACCGGCATGGCACTTATAAATACACAGAGAATGAGTTTTGCGGCATTTCTCAAATGAAAATTTATCACTTTCTTTGCACAAAGCATCAAATTTTTTATCAGTACGTAAAAGAGAACAAAACGAAACTTCATTTGAAGGGAATGAAAGAATTTCGTTAAATTCGCTGTCAAACAGTACAATTCGCATTCCGGTGAGAGTATAAAAATTTTCCATCAGTTCAGGCAAATCATTATTATAAAAAAAGGACGGCATAAACATTCAACCTTTCGGACAAAATTACAGTTTTTCGTATATTATTAACTATAATTATAACACAAATTATGATATAATCAAGAGGTAAATTAAAAAAATCTTAAGAATGGAGAAATTTTATATGAAATTCGCATTGTATTTCGGAAACAGAGGATTTTTCCCGGCAAGCCTTATTGCCGGAGCAAGAGAAGAAATGGTAAAAGCCGTTACAGATGCAGGCTACGATTACATAATCGCACCCGAGGAATTGACTCGTTATGGCGCTGTTGAAACACGTCAGGAGGGCTGGAAGTATGCGGAGTGGCTGAAAGCGCATGAGGGCGAATATGACGGAGTTATTATGTCATTGCCGAATTTCAGTGATGAAAACGGTGCGATTGCGGCATTGGAACATTGCGGCAAGCCGATTTATATTCAGGCATATCCCGATGAAATCGGAAAAATGGATTTTGACCACCGCCGTGATTCCTACTGCGGAAAATTCAGCATAGAAGATGTATTTCATCAGTACGGTGTTCAGTACACTGTTTTTGC
>CAKVOK010000101.1 GCA_934792465.1 uncultured Clostridia bacterium
TTGCACTTGAACAATTACAAAATGCCGAAAAATTAGTATATGAGTGCATTTTGTAATTGTTCAGCAGTCATTAAATAAAAGCATTTGACATTTCTGCGATTTTGTATTAAAATATATTATATATGATTATCGAAAGGAAATGATAAAATGAAAAATATTTTGATTATATCCACAAGTCTGAGAAAAGGCGGAAATTCGGAAACGCTTGCCCGTGCATTTGCGGACGGTGCAAAGAGTGCCGGACACAGCACGGAAATCGTTTCGCTTGCCGGAAAAACAATAAATTTCTGCCGTGGCTGCCTTGCCTGTCAAAAAACGCAGAAATGCGTTATAAACGATGATGCGGCGGCGATTACCGAAAAAATGCCGAATGCGGACGTAATCGTATTTGCCACGCCGATATATTACTACGAAATGAGCGGACAGATGAAAACGCTGCTCGACCGTGCGAATCCGCTGTATTCCATAGACTACAAATTCCGTGAGATATACCTGCTGACAACGGCTGCGGAGGACGAAGAAACTACAATGGACAGGGCTGTTACGGGGCTTGGCGGCTGGATTGAATGTTTCCCGAAATGCGAGCTTAAAGGTGCGCTCCTTGCCGGCGGCGTTACGGACGTAGGCGATATAGAGGGCAGCGATATATTGAAAGAAGCATACAAAATGGGTGCTGATGTTTAAATCCGCCCGAGGGGAATTACTATGAAAAAATAAATGAAAGGGTTTTTAACGGGGAACGCTCGCTTTTGTACAAATTACAACTGCCGATATACCCTGTTACAAAATATCTTTGCACCGTCCCCGGCATTATTTGCAGATAAAAACGAAATCGGCACAGCCTGCGCTGTACCGATTTCGTTTTTATGTGGAATTGGTTAATATAAGTGAATTATTCAGCAGTAGGAGCTCCTACAGGACAAACCTCTGCGCATGTACCGCATTCAACGCAAGCGTCTGCGTCTATAACGTAACGCTCATCGCCTTCCGAAATACATGATACAGGACATTCACCTGCGCAAGCACCGCAGCTTATACACTCATCTGTAATAACGTATGCCATTTCAAATACACCTCCTCAAGAAGTAATAAACAGGGACTTTTGCGGACATTCCGCAGAGTATCCCAATATATCTCTTCGGGGAAACCCCGACAGATAACTAATTTTCTTCCAGCTCTTTCAAAATGGCGATTTCATCGTCATTTTCGTTTCTGGAAACATTTTTAAGAATTTTTATATCTTTTATGCTGTATTCCTTTATAACGTGTTCGGCTTCAAATTTTACACTGATGCAGCGTTTCAGCGTTGTAACGGCAAATACAGTTCCGTTGCCGTCCGGCGTTTTTACAAGAGCTCCGACGCCCGGAAGTCCAACACCCATGTGTTCGTAGGTGTCCTGCTCATATTTAAGGCAGCACATAAGTCTTCCGCACGTGCCGGATATTTTAACGGGATTTAATGACAATCCCTGTTCTTTTGCCATTTTAATCGATACCGGGATAAATTCGCCCAGGAAGCTGCTGCAACAAAGCTGTCTGCCGCATACGCCCAGACCGCTCAGCATTTTCGCTTCATCTCGCACGCCTATCTGGCGAAGCTCTATTCTTGTGCGGAATATTGCCGCAAGGTCTTTGACAAGCTCACGGAAATCCACACGGCCGTCCGCCGTGAAATAAAACAGGATTTTACCGCCGTCAAAGGTATATTCAACATCAACAAGCTTCATGTCAAGCTTGTGTTTTGCAATCTTTTCGTTTGCGAGCGCAAATGCCGCTTTGGCTTTTTCCGCATTTTCGTTATGAATCTCGGCATCTTTTTCCGTTGCGATTCTTATAACGGGTTTCAGCGGGGAAAACACCTCTTTTTCGTTAATCATTCTGTTCGGAATTACAACCGTTCCGAATTCAATTCCCCGTGCGGTTTCAACGATAACGTTTCCGCCCGCATTGAGTTTAAAACCGTTCGGTGCGAAATAATATATCTTACCGACGCTTTTAAATCTTACTCCAATTATCTCTATCACTGTGAAATCTCCGTTCCGCCGTCCCTGCACGGCACAAAATATATATGAAAAATCTCTTATTTCAGGGAAGAAGTAATAAGAGGCTTTTAATTGCCTACGAGCGCTTCTCGGCAATCGTTTGCGAATGCCGTTATGCACAGCGAATAATTAACGTTGCGGCTCAAATCTCTTTTGGCACGCAGCACGATATTTGCGGCGTCGAAGCACTGCTGCATCGTGGAAATGTAATCCGCACCGAAAAGCTTTTCTTTGTAATCGGTGTTGAAAATCAGTTCTTCTTTTCCGGATTTTATAAACAATAAATCTCTGAAAAACTCGAGAACGATATTCAGCAATGCATCCGCATCCTGCTTGTTTTCCTCAAAAAAATCCGTCAGCCTGAATATGTCGGAATGCCTTTTTGAGAAAAGACAGGCACAAAGAGAGATTACCTTGTCCCGTTTCTCTGCAAAATCCGAATCGGAAACAAGCTGCTTTATTTTCCCGATATTGCCGTCCGCACAGCAAATCAGGCGATTGAGTTCAAATTCGCTGTATATTCCCGTTGCCTGCATAATCTCCTGCATGGTATAGTTTTCGAGGGTCAGCACGATGCTCCTCGAACGAACCGTATCGAGCAGAGAGGACGCATTTTTCACGAGAATTATAAACGTGAGATACGGCGGCGGCTCTTCGATTACTTTTAAAAGCGCATTTTGCGAGGCTGCGCCTATTCCGCCGTATTCGGGTATTATGATGACTTTTCTGCGGCTGATATAAGGCTTGACATAAGCAAATTCCATCACCTGGCTGCGCAGGGAATCGACGTCGAGAGCCTTTTTCGATTCGTCCTTTTTCACGGTTATAACGTCCGGGTGGTTTCCTGCTTCGTAAAGCACACAGCTGCGGCATTTTCCGCAGGAAGTCCCGTTTTCGCATACAAGATAGCCGGCGAAAATCTTCGCAAGAGTCTTTTTGCCCATGCCGTCATCGCCTTCGATAATATACGAATTCATAATTCTGTCCGTTTTTATGCTGTTTTCGAGCAGCGTCTTGATTTTAGACTGACCTGCCATATCAAAAAAAGTCATTTTTCATACTGCCTTTTATATATGTTTATTTGTATATTTTCATTCTTTCAAGACCGTAAGTGGTCGCAGAAAGCAATAAGAACCCGACCTGTTACCGCAATCAAAGATTGCGACAGGTTCCCGGAACCTTGGTGCT
>CAKVOK010000102.1 GCA_934792465.1 uncultured Clostridia bacterium
GGTTGTCATTACGCTCGATTTCCTTGATCGGCAGAACAGCGTTGCCGATGCCGCAGGAACGAGAAACTTTACTTATAATGGTAATAATCAACTTGGAAATGAAACAACCCCAAGTATAATGAATGGTATGATTACTTATACCTATGACAATGCCGGACGACGAAATGGTATGGACTTGAGTAATAATACAACTTCCTTTGCACAGGCGAACTATACCTATGATACGCGAGGGCGCATTGCTGCCGTTGGAAATAATACAGATACGCTTACCTACACATATATCCCCGGTACGAATATGGTAGGTTCTTCTGTCTGGCAGAACGCATCAATCAATATCGTCAATACCTATGACCAGTATAAACGCCTGACGAATATTGCGGTCAATGGTTCGAATGTTTATGGATATACCTTGAATGATAAAAACCAGAGAACTTCGGCAACTCTTCCTGATGGTAACAAATGGAATTATACCTATGATGTCATGGGGCAATTAACCGGTGCAGTCAAACAAGATTCTGCGAATAATTCGTTGGTGGATATGAGTTATTTCTATGATTTGATCGGCAATCGTACTTCGGCAACGGAAAACGCGGTAACAACGGCTTATACCAGCAACTTGGTTAACCAATATACTGCCGTCAATGCTGTCGTTCCAGTCTACGACCTTGACGGTAATATGACAGGCTATGATGGGTGGACCTATACTTACAATGGAGAAAACCGGTTAATTGTTGCCGAAAACTCCGGAACCGGGGTTCGTGTCGAAGCTGATTATGACTATATGGGGCGGAGAATATTCAAAAAGGTTTATAACAACAATACCTTAACGAAACATTCCGTCTTCATCTATGATGGATTCAAGCAGATTGCAGAATTTGACGCTCTTAACAACAATTCTTTTAAAGCTAGTTATCTTTGGCAGCCGGTAGGGTTGGATGTTGTTTTGTTGAGAAACAATGAGTATTTAATTGCGGATGGCAACAAAAATATTATTCAAGTTCGCAATGTCGCTGGAGGTGTTACGGATTCTTATGTCTATGATCCATTCGGAAAAGTAATTCACAGCGGAAGTTCTGAAAATTCATTTCATTTCAGTTCTGAATTTATTGACAGTGAAACTAGATTGGTGTATTACAACTATAGATATTATATTCCGAATTTAGGAAGATGGATTAATAGAGATCCTTTAGAAGAGGAAGGATGTATAAATCTTTATAGTATAGTGAATAATTCAATAAATAATTCATGTGACGAGAATGGAGAAATTCCTCTTGATACTATTTGGGATTTAGGAAATATAATCTATGATATAGCTGTAGGAGATACGGTGTCTCTTGCAGCTGATACGGCGGCTTTGCTTATACCTTATGTTCCTGCGGGAACAACTAAAATTGCAAAACTAACACGTTTAGTAAGTAAAGCTAAGGCAGATGATGTTATTGACATTTGTGAAACCGCGAAACGAATGACCGTTTCTTACGAGTATTCATATCAATATGTAAAACATTTAAAATTAAACAAAAATATAAAAGGAGCTTGGTGGAAAACTACAGCTAATAAAGCTCCATCGCAATTTGCTCCAGGAACAAGCCATGAAAGCGTAAGAGGATTGATATCTGAAGCTTTTGAATCGGCAGCAAAACAAGGGAAATTTAAACCGCAGGAGTTAGACGGCTTTGTGTTTGACACAGGACGAGTTATCGGCGCCTCTAATGGCAAAAAAGTAACCAAAATAAAAATTCACATCAATCCGGATGGCAAAGGCCTGCATGCATATCCAATTGATTGATACGAGGTGTAGCATGAACGATTTAAACTGCATAATTTTACGTCAATTAAAAAAAGAAAAGATTGATAGTGATATAGAAATAAATTATTTAAAAAATAAAGCAGTTCAAGTGGTATATTTCTATAATGAACTAGATTATTATACAGACAAATGTCTTTTTGATGATTGCACTGAGAATGAAATGGTTAAATTGTTGCTGGCTTTTTGCTCGCCACTATACAGCTATTTGTTTTCTTGGCAGGTTTGCTGTGAATTAAGCAAATTGCTTGCAAAAAAAGGAAAACTAATTTCGCGAATTGCAGAGAATTTTATTTTTCCTGACAAAACTAATCATTTTAGAAAAGTTTCTCTTCATTTATCATATTTAGCTACAGATATAAAATGGGAAAAATATTGTTTGAGTTGTATTGATTTATGTGAAGAAGATTTTAGAGATGGGTTGTTTTTGGCATGCTATCGTTTAAATACATTTGATATATATACAAGTCTTGTAAAACATTTTTCTGAATGGATAAAAAAAGACCCTGACTGGGGTAACGGAACAGGTGAATATTTGGCTCTTGAAAGATTTATTAAAAAATGGAACTTAAATCCAACATATAGGTTACACTTTAAATTGCAAAAGTTTATAGAACAAGTAAATAACCACGCCAGAGGACGTGGCTTTGAAGAAACACCCTAGTGTCCAGTCAAATTTGAAAAGATAAGAAATTATGTTATCTTAATTTCCAATGGATTCATTAATGGAGGTTGGATATAGCGGATGCAAAATATCGTTTTTGTTTAACGGACGATGAGAAGCGGGAACTGAACCAGATGGTGTCGAGCGGGAAGCGCAATGCCCGCCAGGTATTGGATGCGTTGATACTGCTTAATTGTGACGAATCCGAGGGGAAAAAGCAATCCGATGAGGGTAGTGTCCGGATTTTTGCGCACATTTGTTTCTGACGGATTATTGCTCCTTCGTCAATTTACCGTTTTTGTAAACATAATGACATTCCATAAATTACATATATTTGAGTAATCTCGCTTGAAAAACCGGACTGTCCGTGCTATTGGTTACAGAAGATGGTAATTAGTCACCCGACAGGAGAATTTTTGGAATGCGACATTACAGAGCAAAAAATATTCTTACTCAAGATGCCGACGCTCCGCAGATCACTTCTGTAACCCGCACCTATGGCTGTTGCGGAGTTTCAGAAGAAACCGACCGGGATGGTGTTACGACCACCTATGCTTATGATGAATTTAAGCGGGTAAGCCATACCGTAAGAGACGGCATTACCACGCTTTACAGTTATGATGCTCTGGGCAATCAGACGTCCGTTACCGTCAAGGG
>CAKVOK010000103.1 GCA_934792465.1 uncultured Clostridia bacterium
TATTTAACAAATTCAAGCGACTGCTGTTCTATATTGGAAAAGCTCGATTTTTCAAGGTCACCGACCATATGCGGCGGTACTCTGAAAATTCGAGCTATTTCGTTAATCTGAAACTTTCGTGTTTCAAGAAACTGTGCCTCGTTCGGTGATATACCGATCGGAGTATATTTCATACCTTCTTCCAAAACGGCAATGCGGTGCGAGTTTTGTGTCCCCATAAATGATTGGTTCCAGCTGTCACGGATTTTCTGCGGTTCCTTTACCGTGCCGGGATGTTCCAAAACACCGCCCGGTGCGGCTCCGTTTGAGAAAAACCTTGCACCGTACTCCTCACAGGCTATTGCCATACCGATTGAGTTCTTTGCCATTGCAATGGGCGAATATCCGACAAGTCCGTCAAAACCGAGTCCGGGTATGTGCAAAACATCGGACGGTGGGAGTATAACGGTTGAGTTCGGCATGGTCGGCGCTTCATCGGTGGATTTCATGTATTTGTAGTAAAGGTGTCCGTCCGAATCACGGTCAACGGTCATTTTATTCGGCATAAGCGGATAGAGCGCTATCACCTCGCCTTTGCCGTTTCGGATAATCTGCGCATAAGCATTTCCCCATAACAAAAGATGAGTCATAAGCGTTTCGCGAAACACAAATGAACTCATCTCGGGGTTTGGCTCATCATGCAAAAGCAGGTACAGCGGATGGTCTACGGCTTTTTCCTTGCCGCCGTCCTCTTTGTGTCGGTATAGGTGCAGCGGAAGTCCCGCAATCGCCTCTGATAATATTCTTACACAAGCATACACTGCCGTCATCTGCATGGCGCTCCGCTCGGTTACCGCTTTGCCGGAGGTTGTTCCTCCGAAGAAGAAACTGTAACCGGAGCCTGCGGTTCTGTTTTGAGGTTTATCCCGAGCCTTAAAAATACTTGTAAACAATCTCATTTATAAACCTCCCTTCGATTTGTTGAAATTGCTGAAATTAATTTTATTTTTTCACTTTGATTGACAAAATGCAAAAAGTATAGTATAATATTATCAACATCTCCCTCAGGCCTCTGCGGTAACGTATGCACACTTGAGGGTGTTCTGTTTTTAGGAGAAATATATTATGGCCGATAAAGAGTTTAAAACAATTAATGAACAACTAAATATACTGAAATCTCGAGGTCTAACAGTAGATAACGAGGAAAAAGCTGCTGATTTCCTTATGCGCAATAATTATTATAGAGTAAGCGGATACTCTCTTACACTAAGGAACCACGATGTATTCTCTAAATCTGCTACATTTCAGAATATAATTGATATATACTCTTTTGATCATGAGTTGAGACATATTCTTCTAAAATATCTTGAAATTATTGAAGTTCAGCTCAAATCAGTGTATGCGTATGAATTTACAAAAGTAAATGGTTCCACCGGTTATTTGGATGCGAATAATTTTATAAACCCAGATGTTTACCAAAGAATTTTAGATAAAGCTGAAGACCAAAAGAATAAGCGTTTGCAACACGAAGCCTATCTAAAGCACTTTATTGAAGATTTAAAACAGCCTTTACCTTTATGGGCATATGTAGACTTGCTGACAATTGCTGACATATCTTTTTTCTATTCAATAAGTGAAACAAATATTCAAGCCTCCGTTGCCGCACAACTAAACATTCCAAATAAAATCATGGGGAAATTTATGCATTCAATGACCATTCTTAGGAATCTTTGTGCTCATGGTAACAGACTATATAACCGCTTGTTTGAGCAAAAGCCCAAGCTTAATAAAAAAGAGCGTTCACTTCTCAGAGTACTTAAAAACGGTAAAGTAGATGATGCACATTTATATAGTTTTATATTTGTTATAAAAAGGCTATTATCTGAAACCGATTTTAACGAAATGAAATCTGAAATTGCATCACTTACAGCTAAATATCCGTTCGTCAACATGAAGTACTATGGATTTAGAAATGATTGGTTAGATGTTTTGTAATAATATTTTTCGTAAAACATATACTACTAAGGACATCTCCCACAAGCCTATTAATAGGCGCAATATCGTGGGCGGTCTGATGAGGAGCAGAATTTCTGTTCCTCTTTATTTTATATAAATAAAATTTCTCAATCATTATGTACACACTCTTATGCAAGCATGAAAAAAGCACCTACACTTAAAACAGATGCTAAAGTCTTTAATTGTACATGATTTTATATATCTTCATTACGAAAATACGCAATTTTTGCGTGTTTTGTAAAAATATTTTACGCAATTTTTGCGTGTTTGGTGCAATCAGTTTATAACTCATATTTTCCCCGAATGCTCTTAATTGATTCTATAGCATCCGAAACATTACCGTTTGTTACCGACTTTTCAGCTTTTGCAAGTTTTTCATATACCTCTATACTCATAATTACCATATCCCCGTAACCGTTTTTTGTTACAAAAACAGGCTCGTTTGAGGAATGGCAAATTTCAGATATTTGACTTGTATTTTTCAAATCACGAATGGGTATTATTTGCGGCATAATATCATCTCCTTGTTTTATTGTGTCTTTATTATACCACAAATATACCACGATGTCAATACATAAAAATTATATAAACAAAATCCCGCGTTCATCATACACGCTCTCGCTCATATCGTTTCCGCAGCGTATTGCCCGGTCAAGCGCCATAACGGTTGCAACGGCTCCGTCAATCTTCTCGGTGGACTTTTCCTTATCCGGCTTAATGTTTCCCGCCGGGTCGGTACGAACATAAATATTATCCATCATCCAACGAAGAACCGGGTGCCCGCCGTGGGCAATGCGTTCTTCAAGCACAAGCTTCATCAGTTCCTTTGTAGGCGGTGACATATCCTTAAAGCCTTGTCCGAACGG
>CAKVOK010000104.1 GCA_934792465.1 uncultured Clostridia bacterium
ATTTGTAGTTGCGTGCGATATGCACAATACGACGTCACGGCCGTGCAGAATGGGGAAGGCAAAGGAAACTGCGGCGAGAAAATTTGCCGGAGAGAGATTGTTTATATATAGCTTAAATGAGCTGTGAGGAGAAAGAAGAATAAAATTCTTTAATTTTCGCAGAGGTGAAACAATGACTAAAAAGAGTGAAAATAATGCAGAAGAAAATTATACAAAACATAGCGGAGTACCGAATATAAGGTGGATGCTGATTGTGTATGATTTGGCAGTATATGCGATAGCGGCAGCTATCTTAACAATTCTGCATATAGGCAGTGGCGCGGTATCATTTACAATTCTGTTCCAGCAAGTATGCCTTTCGGTGCCGTGCATTTTTGCGGCACGCCTTGTTGGTAAAGTATATGAGCAGGTATGGAGATATGGTGGAATACAATGCTATATTCGTCTTATGCTTGCCGATTCTGTTGCCTTTATAGCATATCTTTGGCTTGAACTGTTGCTGCCGGTTCAAAAGATTATGTTTGCCGAAATGCTGCTGCTTGTTAGTTTAAATCTCCTAGGAGCGTTGGCAATTCGTATGATGTATCGCTACGCATACAAATGCGGAAACAAGGAAACGATTTGCGGAAAGATTTTTGCTGCGTTATTACATATATTTTCAGGTATAAGAGCAAGAGATGAAAAGGAAGTCCGGAAAATCAAAGTTGCAATTATCGGTGCCGGACGTGTTGGTGTAAGTTTGGCGGAGGAACTCTTAAACAATGCGGAAACAGCTTATATTCCCAGATGTTTTATAGATATCAGCAAGGAAAAGGTGGGGCGTGAGATTCACGGGATTTCTGTTTACTCGGAAGATGAGGCGACATTCAGCAAATTGGAAGAACTTGAAGTACAGGAAATTATATTTGCGATTCCGTCAATGGATGCCGGCAAGAAAAAAGCTCTTTATGAGTATTACAAAAATGCGGGATATAAGTTGAAAGTTTATGATTATCCGACGGTGTACATTGCAGGAGGGAAAAGGCATCTCAGAGAGTTTGATATTGAAGAACTTCTGTTTAGAAAACCATTAACGGTATCTGATGACAGAACTAATGATTACTATAAAGATAAAACGGTACTTATTACCGGCGGTGGTGGTTCTATCGGTTCGGAGCTTTGCCGGCAGCTGGCTAAAATGTGCCCCAAGAAGATTATTATTTTAGATATTTATGAAAACGGTGCATATGACATTGAGCAAAGCTTGAAGATTGCTTACGGAAAACAATTGGATTTGCAGGTTGAAATCTGTTCCATTACAAATAAAAGAGCACTGGAAAGAGTATTTGAAAAGCATCATCCTCGGATTGTTATTAATGCTGCGGCACATAAACATGTCCCGTTAATGGAATATAACTGTGTTGAAGCTATTTATAACAATGTGTTCGGCACACAAAATCTTGTAGAGCTTTGTGAAGAATACGGTGCGGAGCGATTTATGATGGTATCCACGGATAAAGCTGTTAATCCGACAAATGTTATGGGTGCGACAAAACGAATGTGCGAAATGATTGTGCAGAGTGCAAGTACGCACGGGAATGTAAAATACAGTGCTACGAGGTTTGGAAATGTACTTGGCAGTGCAGGCTCGGTAATCCCGCTGTTTAAGCGTCAGATTGCGAACGGCGGTCCGGTTACGGTTACGGATAAGAGAATCATTAGATATTTTATGACGATTCCGGAGGCATCGCAGCTTGTTTTGCAGAGCGGTGCGATTGCGAAGAACGGCGAGTTGTTTGTTTTGGATATGGGTCAGCCGGTTAAAATTATGGATTTGGCAAAAAATATGATTCGTTTATCAGGCGTGCAGGGAATTGAAATCGTAGAAACCGGATTAAGACCCGGGGAAAAGTTGTATGAAGAGTTGTTGGTTAAGACGGAAGAACTTGATAAAACGGACAATAGCATGATTTTTATTGAAAGAGATAATGCATTGAGTAGGGAAGAAATCTATCAGCGGATTCGGATTTTAAGAGATGCATGTGATACAGGCGATGATCAGATTGCAAAAGAAGCACTCCGTAGTGTTGTTCCGACATTTAAAAGACCGGAGGAAGTAAATGAGCTAAGCAAAGTTAAAGTGCTTGTTTAATAATAATTAACTACATTTCGAAAGATGAAATGAGGCAGACTGTTATGTTAAAGGAAGGGGAAAAATAATGTTTGTAAAAAAAGATGAATTTAAACCGTTTGAATCTAAAGTTTGGCTGTCATCGCCCACGATGCACGGGGAAGAGCAAAAATGGGTTGATGAAGCGATACAGACTAACTGGGTATCTACAGTTGGGGCAAATATCGATGCAATTGAAAAAGTTGTTGCGGAAAAAGTTGGCTGTAAGTATGCAGTAGCATTGGCATCGGGAACGGCAGCACTGCATCTTGCCGTGAAGCTTTGTGGAGAAAAGCTGTACGGTCAGCCTAAGGTCGGTTCGGGTTCGCTTAAGGGGCATAAAGTTTTTTGCTCGGACACGACTTTCGATGCAACGGTAAATCCTGTTGCATATGAGGGCGGCGAAGCGATATTCATAGATACCGAATACGATACATGGAATATGGATCCCGTAGCGTTGGAAAAGGCATTTGAAATATATCCCACGGTGAAGCTTATAGTTGTGGCTCATCTGTACGGTACGCCGGGAAAGATAGAGCAGATACGTGCGATAGCGGATAAGCATAATGCAATGATAGTGGAAGATGCGGCAGAATCATTCTGTGCTACATATAAAGGAGCGCAGACAGGCTGTTTCGGCGATGTCGGAGTACTTAGCATGAACGGAAATAAGCTGATAACGGGAAGCTCCGGCGGA
>CAKVOK010000105.1 GCA_934792465.1 uncultured Clostridia bacterium
GAAAGCTTTTCACTGCAAAACAGCACGCCATACGAAAGGATGGTGGAAACAAATATAATCGACTTTTTAGATAATATTAAAACGCAATATTCGGGAACTGTAAGGCTCGGAATCGAGGCGCTGTCACTCAAGGTCAAAGGTTTGTCGGGCGGTGAAATAGCACGGCTTTACGGGGTAAAAACGAATCTTGTGGGCGCATGGATCTCACGCGCATTGAAGAAATTAAAACAAAATTCCGTATTTAATTCATATATGGAAGAATTTAATGAGAAGAATGAAAGAAAGGTATCATAAAATGAAAATGCTTTATACTGCCGTAGGAATTTTTAAACTTAAAAATCAAGGGAAAAACAATGTTTATCCCACCGTTATTCTGTCGGGAAAGGAGTGCAGATTGGATGTTCAGGAAATGATGATCTGGTCGGCGCTTAATTGGAGAATTACCGACGACAAACAATTACATACATATTATTCCGAGCAGAAGAAAAAGTCCGGCGTTGTATTCAGCCGCAGCTATACCGATACATTAAACAGACTTATTGTACGCGGGCTTGTGGCAAGCGGCTGCGGTGAAAACAGCGAAGAAGCCTTATATGATCTTATATCCGAGCTTTACATAATTCCGCTTTACCAAAGCCCGTTTATTCGCATAGTTTCGTTTTTAAGAATGGTATTTATTTTTAAATTGCCGTATGAAAAGGCAAAGGTGCTCTTTGAGCGGGATAAGAAGAATAAAAACGAAAGGCGGATAATGAAGCTTGCCTTTTCAGCCCCTATGTCTACTGCCGAAATAGTGAAATGTATGGATAAAAACATTGATTTTATTTTAAACGAAGACGATGTTATGGAATTTTTGTATGACGATAAATTCACAACAAGCGAGAATATAGCGGAGAGCGTTCGCGGGCTTTCATCCGTCCGCACGGTTTTAACCGCAGTTTCCAATTTGTATTTGCGGCGGCAGATATTGTTTGAGAGGATGTGACGGTATGGCGACATTTAAGAATTTTCCCGTGCCTTTAAGGGAAAAGCTGGTAACTGTTATATTTATAGCGGCGTTTATTCTGCTTGCAGGAAGCGTCGCCGCCGTCGTCTTTAAGGATATAATAATGCTTATACTAAGCCTTTTGCTTTGCGTATTTAACCTTATACGGGCGGTATCTCTATACAAAACCGTATCCGCGAATAAATACGAAATTGTCGAGGGCAGATGTACCGAAGTTTCTTCCGTTCTCATTCGTAAGCAAAAGAAAATAAAAATTGCGACCGAGGATGGGAACGAACGGTATTTTATATTAGACAGACTCTCAAAAATATCTGTCGGCAGAGAATACAGATTTTATTTTAAGGCAACGCAGAAAATCTGCTTCGGCAAAGACATTACGGAGCTGCTGCAATCGGCAGATTGCTTTTTGGGGTATGAGGAAGTAGATATGGTAAAAAAGATTTGAAAAATATAATTTTGTATTATATAATAATAATTAAATTTATTGCTTTGTGCGTGAAAGAGGTTACTTTAATGAATTATGTTATCGAACCCGAAAGGAAAATTCCTGTCAAAGCCGAGTACGACACGGTTATTGTAGGCGGTGGAATTGCCGGAATCGCAGCGGCTCTTGCTGCGGCACGCGGCGGAGCAAGAGTTCTATTGGTTGAAAGGCAATATATGTTAGGCGGACTTGCAACAGCGGGGCTTGTAACGATATATTTGCCGCTTTGCGACGGTATGGGCAGGCAAGTAACCTTCGGCATTGCCGAGGAACTGCTGCGGCTTTCAATACAGAACGGGTATGAGGGAAAGTATCCGTCAGCATGGCTTGCAAACGGCTCTGCCGAGGAAAGGACTGACCAACGATTTGAGGTTCAGTATAACCCTTATATTTTTGCTATTGAGGTCGAAAAATTGCTCAAAAATACAGGCGTTGACATTCTTTTCGGAACTACAGTTTGTGCCGTTTCCGTGTCGGATGCGAAAATTCGGTATATTATAACAGAAAATAAAGATGGCAGAACGGCTGTGTCTTTGAAAAATGCTATAGACTGTTCGGGGGATGCTGATGTATGCATACTTGCAGGAGAAAATACGATTACCTTTTCTCAAGGTAATGTACCGGCGTCCTGGTACTATTATGTTGAAAACGGGGAAAATAAACTGAAAATGCTTGGATTCAGTGATATTCCGGATTCACAAAAAACCGCTGAGCAGTTGGAATCTGCGAAATCTTCGCTTAGGTTTGCCGGGCTTGACGCAGAGGAACTTTCCCGATTGACTCTGTATTCCCATTCGGTATTGCTCAGCGATTTTCTGAAAAAAGGAAAGGATACGACAAAATATTCGTTGTCTTCCATAGCCACAATACCACAGATTCGTATGACCCGCAGGATTGACGGAAAATATGCACAGGACGATACTGAAACGCATAAAGAGTACACGGACAGCGTTGGACTTTTTTCGGATTGGAGAAAACCGGGACCTGTGTATGAGTTGCCTTTCGGAACGCTTTTCGGCAGAAAAATCAATAATTTATTGGTTGCCGGGCGCTGTATTTCGGTGACAGACGCAATGTGGGACATAACCAGAGTAATTCCGGTTTGTGCTGTTTCTGGTCAAGCAGCGGGAACGGCTGCTGCAATGACAGACGATTTTAATAATATTGATATAAATAGGTTACAAATAAATTTGCAACAGAATGGTATTATTCTTCACGAAAACAAAATAAAGCAAATATAAGCCTTGACAACCACAATATATTGTGGTAATATACTTTTGTAATTGATTTTTGTGCAAGCCGTATGCGGCAACCGT
>CAKVOK010000106.1 GCA_934792465.1 uncultured Clostridia bacterium
ACTTGAACAATTACAAAATGCCGAAAAAATTAGTATATGAGTGCATTTTGTAATTGTTCAGCAGTCATTAAATAACACTCTGATATAGTCGTATATATAATTGTATAATTATTTTGCCGAAATGTCAATAGTTTGTTTAAAATTTGTTTAAAAAATAATGAATTTTGTTAAAAAAATACAAAACAATTTCGCTTCGGAGCGTTAGATGGGCCGTTATGAACGCAACGTCAAAATTGTCAAATATTAATAATTTTTCGATGTATTTTATGTATTTTTCGACAAAATGCGATAATTAACACAAAAAACTATTTACATTTATCTCAATATATGATATAATGAAAACAGAATTAATCACAGAAAGGCATAAATTATATATAATGCCTGCCGAAGAAAGGATGAACTGTATGGAAAGGCTTAAATTGTTACGGCGAAAATACGGTTATACACAGTCAAAACTCGGAAAAGAAATAGGGGTGAATCAGAACACTATATCAAACTGGGAAAGCGGCAAGCGAAATGCGGATTTTCCGAACCTTTCGAAGCTTGCACAGCTTTTTAAATGCACTACGGATTACCTTCTCGGAATATCGGATGTGGAACAACCGTCGAAAAAAGGCGTTCGAATCCCTGTTTTGGGATATGTAAAAGCCGGAATACCCATAGACAGAATTGAAGAGGTTGTAGATTATGAAGAAATTTCGGAGGATATGGCGAAAAACGGCGATTTTTTCGGATTGAAAGTTAAAGGTGACAGCATGGAACCCCGAATAAGAGCAGGTGACGTTGTTATCGTGCGAATGCAGCCGGATATCTCAAGCGGTGATATAGCTATCGTGTGCGTAGGAAACGATGTGGTAACCATAAAAGAGGTTTTAAAGAACAAAAGCGGAATAGCGCTGATTCCGTTCAACCATTCTTATAAAGTAACGAACTTTACAAATTCGGAAATACGCAGTCTGCCGGTTACGGTTATCGGAAAAGTTGTAGAACTTAGAGGAAAGTTTTAATTTTATATCGAAAAAACTTTGAGTGATTTTGCTATTGACTTTGTCTGCGGAAAATGTTATAATCTTATTATATTATAAAAAGGAATGGTATGTATGATAAACAACAGTGAATGCTTTATAAACGGGGTAAACAAAGCCGCAATCGCAGATTTTTTTAAAGAATGCAAGAAAATCAAAGCCGATGTGCATAGATTGGAAATTATAGAAAACGGAGAGATTAAAGCGAAAATTGCCCCAAGACCGTATTCGCTTGAAGATAAGCAGCAGCTTTATTCTTTGAGCAAAAGCTTTACATCAACGGCAATAGGCTTTCTTGTTGACGAGGGAAAAGTATCGGTCGAAGATTATATGATTGATATTTTCGCCGACAGAATTGACGGCGAACCGTGCGATAATATGAAGAAAGTACAGCTGAAACACGTACTCTCCATGAATACGGGGCATAAAGAATGTATACTGCATTTGATTAAACACAGTGATGACCCTGCAAGAGAATGGTTCAAAACGAATGTTGAGTTTGAACCGGGAACACATTTTACATATAATAATTCCGCAACGTATATGCTTTCGGAGGTTGTGAGAAAATATACGGGTATGTCGGTTTTCGATTACCTATCGAAAAAGCTCTTTAAGCCGCTCGGCATAATCGGTGTGAAGTGGGACGCCTTTGCCTGCGGCAATTCCCAGGGAGCAGTCGGACTTCATGCCGGCATAGACGATATTGCAAAACTCGGACTGCTGTATCTGAACAAGGGTGTTTGGAACGGGCAGAGAATATTATCGGAGAACTGGGTGAATATGGCTTCGTCCGTACATTCGGACAACAGCGAAAACGGCACTCCCGATTGGACGGCAGGATACGGATTTCAGTTTTGGAACAATGCGGGCGAGGGTTTCAGAGGCGACGGCGCATGGGGACAGCTCTGTATGGTATATCCCGAAAGAAATATGATTATTGCGGTGCAGGCGTATGCTGAAGCAATGCAGCAGGAGATTGACGCCGTAAACCGTTTGTGTGATAATATTCATTCCGCAGACGATATTTCGGAAACGGAGCTTGTTTCGCTGCTTGACGGATTTAATCCGATATGCGGCTATTCCGAACCGAACACAGACGTATTCGGCGATGTCTACGGCTGCAATGCAAACAGCATGGGCATAACAAGACTGTATTTTGAAAATAATGATGAATGTGTCTCGGCGGTATTCAGCAACGGCGAAGAATGGCAAAAAATCAATTTCGGCAAAGGTGAATTTACGATAAACAATATACATCTGCCGTATTTCAAACCTATGATAGACGCATTAATGCTGCCGGAAAAAGATGAAAATATAAAAACGGCTTGCTGCTGCACATTTGCGGATAATGCGATTAAAGCAACCGTAAGATACATCGATAATCCGCATATACAAACTATGATATTTGAATTTTCGGGCGATTTCTCAGAGGTAAAAATGTATAAGTATACGGCAGAAAATGAGAAAAAGGTTTTGCTTGAAGGAAAGAAAGACTAAATAGGCATTTATTCAGCAAACTTAATTTCCGGTTCGATCGGAGTCATAAATAATGTCTACTGAACAAATGGTTTTGCGAAACCATTTGTGTGAAACCTTCGGTTTCACACCTAAAAACAGC
>CAKVOK010000107.1 GCA_934792465.1 uncultured Clostridia bacterium
CCCTCACCGATGGAGCCTATATGGAGTGAGTGCAGACCCAAGTAGGTGCCCTTACACAGGGGAGCCTATATGGGGTGAGCAACACAACAAACACACGGAAAGGAGATAATACATATGAATTTTGGAAATGCGGCATGGGGATTCCGCGAAACACCCCTTGAAAAGCAGCTTGAAATAACCCGAAACATGGGTCTTGATATACTGGAACTCGGCATAGCCAACGCACCGAAAGACATTCCTCTCGATGCGGACGAAAAAGTGCTTGACACCGTGAAAGAACTGTATAAAAAATACAAAATACAGCTTCTTTGTGCGGCAACGGGCAACGACTTTTCCACAGGCGGCAAATCGGACGTGGGAAAGATAAAAAAAGTAACCGATATATGTGCATATCTCGGAGTTGAATATTTAAGAATTTTCGCAGGATTTTCTCCTGCCGAAGAGGTGACGGGCAGCCGCTGGGACAGCATGATAGAATGTCTTTGCGAAGTATCGGCATACGGCAGAGAAAAGGGCATTGTAATGACCGTGGAAACTCACGGCGGCGTAAACGCATTTGAGGACGGCGTTGAACATTTTTATTCCGTTTCGGCGAAGCCGGAGCTTCTCTGCAAAATGCTCGGCGAGCTGCCGGAATACGTAAAAGTAAACTTCGACCCGGCAAACCTTGCCGCCGTCGGCATAAAAAATCCCGAAACGGTTTACGAAAAAATCAAAGACAGAGTCGCTGTCGTACATCTAAAGGATTTTGCCGTGCTGCCGTCGGGACATCTGAAACCGTCCGCCTGCGGCGACGGCGATATTAACTGGAAAAACGTGATGAACGCATTAGCGGATTTCAGCGGACCGGCACTTTTTGAATACGAAAACACCGAGGATATAGAAGAAGGCTCGAAAAGATGCCTTGAATACATTGAAAATATAATTAAATAACGCTATCATACAGAACGGAGGAACAATATGTCAAAAATTATTTTTATGCCGCATGCAAATATACAATATTCGCAGCTGGCACCCGAAAAAAGATACTGGGTTATGAAAAACTGCTACGAAAAGCTGTTTGACGTAATCGCCGGCGGCGACTACAAAATAGCCTTTGAAGCAAGCGGAATCACAATCGAGGAAATGGCAAAGCAAGCGCCGGAGGTACTCGAAAAACTGAAAAATTTGGTTGCCGAGGGAAAAATAGAACCGGTATCCAGCCCGTACATTCATTTCATGCTTGCGAACATACCGAAAGAGGTTTGCGTTCATTCGCTGAAACATTCGCTCGACGTATGGGAAAAATATGTGGGCAAGCGTCCGAAAATCGGCTGGAATCCGGAATGCGGCTGGGCAAGCTACATTCCCGATGTATACAAAGAAGCCGGCATGGAAGCGCTTGTAATGGACGCAGATTCGCTCATGCTTTCCTTTGACGAAATAAGAAAGGCTACGGGACTTGAATTTGATGTTCAGGGACATTCAAACAAAAACCATCTTTTCAAAATAGAAGAATATATAAAGGACAAACCGGACTTCTTGAAATACATAACGAATCCGTCCGTCGCTCCGAACGGTCTTAAATTGATTTTCCGTTCGGACTGCATGGCAAATCTGCTTTTGTGGTATCTCATGGGTGCAACGGAAGGACTTCGCGAAGAACCGATTAACATGAACGAGATTAAAACCATGCTTGCAAACTGGCAGGAAAGAATCAAGGAAACAGGTTCTTTCATAATGCCGTATGCCGAGGATGCAGAATACATAGGCTCGAGCGCATATTTTTATGTAAAGCAGTTTAACCAGGCGAGATTCTTCGAAGCAGAGCCGGACAGCGTTGCAAGATTCAAAGAAATTCTTGACGCAGCCGCTGCGGCAGGCTACGAATTTGCAACTCCGAGCGAGATTCTCGAAAGCGGAAAGCTTCTTGAAAATCCGTATGTCGACAACATCGAAAACGGCGTTGCATGGCACGGCGGCACGGCGAAAGCATGGGCGAATACCGAATATTCCCGTATCATGGACCCCGTATGCCTTTCTATATTGAACGGTATAAAAGCCGTTGCCGAAAAACTCGGCATGACAATTGATAATCTGAACAGCGATTTAAACAACGCAATGATGGCGCTTGCCAGCGCGTGGGTTTCGGATTCACGCTGGCCGCCCGCACCGACAAGTCCGGGACGGTTCAACGTTCGCGAAAGCCTTGACGATATGTACAAAGCAAACGAATATATCGAGCTTGCCATGAAAAACGGAAACATTGCGGAAAAACGGGGACTCTATTCTCCGGCACTTATGAAAACGCAGATAAAGGCAATCGACGACAAATTGATGAATATGTCTTATTTCGGTGAGTAAGATTACGGCACAGGCTGAATTTTTCCGGATTACCCCTTCACGGAATATGCCTGTCCGATTCTTATAGGGACTGAATACCCCTGTCCCGAAAAGGGGC
>CAKVOK010000108.1 GCA_934792465.1 uncultured Clostridia bacterium
GAGATATTTATATTGCTCAAATTATTGATGAGGAGATGAAAGCCGATGATACACGCTTACGATAAGGTTTATCTGGAGAAGGCAAGAACTTCGCTTGCACGAATGCTTGACTTTGCGGTTTATGATTTGCATTATGATATAAAGGTATTTTTTGATATGTTTATAAACTCGGGTATTGCCGCAAGATTTGAAAAAGGCGATTTCCGGATTATTGCCGGAAAGTCGGGTATAGAGCTTGCGTATGATGTTGCGGAGATTTCGGGCGACGATAAAAGAGATATAAAACCACGTTTTACCGCCAACAGGAGTGAGGAATACTGGACCGGGTGGGCGCTTGCCTATTTTCAATGGGAAAGCGGACTTTCTTTTGCCGAAATAATTAAATACATTCCGATTAAAGATATTCTCTCGCTATATAATCCGTATCACGAAATGGATATAAGGCAATTTACGGATAAGATGAAAGAACTTTATAAATCGGCAAAACCCGATACAAACCTAAAAATTATAAGATCTAAACTAAAACTTACACAAAAAGCACTTTCGGAGTTATCCGGTGTTCCCGTGCGTACCATACAGCAATATGAGCAACAGCAAAAGAATATTAACAAGGCACAAGCGGAATATCTTGTGATGCTCTCAAAAGCACTGTCCTGTAAGGTTGAGGATTTGCTCGAATATGTGTAATTCCAATACAAATTATACTATTTTTAATAGTTTTTTCTCAAATCAGAAAAAACTATTGATTTTTTCAAAGTTTTGTGTTATAATATTTATATAGAAAAGAGGTGCGGCAAATGATTCAGCGAACCGAATATTTAGATAATTTAAAAGCACTTAAAAATAAACAGGTTATTAAGGTAATCGCCGGCGTCAGAAGATGCGGTAAATCTACATTATTTGAATTATATATTGACTGTTTAAAGAAAATGGGAACAGAGGACAGGCAGATTATATCAATTAACCTTGAAGACCTTGAAAATGCTGATTTACTTGATTATAAGGCATTATACAGCTATATAAAAGAAAAACTCGTTCCGGACAAAATGAATTATATTTTCATAGATGAAGTTCAAAAATGTGTCGGTTTTGAAAAATCGGTTGACAGCTTGTTTATAAAGAAAAACTGTGATGTTTATATTACCGGGTCAAATGCCTATTTGTTATCGGGTGAACTTGCGACGCTTCTTTCGGGCAGGTATATCCGGATTGATATGCTCCCGTTTTCTTTTAAGGAGTATTACGAGGCAACAAAGGAAGTCGGCAAAAGCAAACAAGAGTTATTTGACGCTTATTTGAGATATGGCTCATTCCCATATGTGGCATATCTTGAAAATGACGAAAAAATTATAAGTCAGTATATTGAAGGCGTTTACAATACAATTTTAATAAAAGATGTCGCAACAAGAGAAAAAATCAATGATATTACTGTTTTGGAGAATATTTTGAAAACAGTTGCATCAAGCATAGGCAGTCCGATTTCAACAAAGAAAATAAGTGATACCCTTGTGTCAGGCGGCAGAAAAATTTCTCCGAATACGGTTGAAAGTTATCTGAGGGCATTGACGGATAGTTATATTCTTTATAATGCCGCACGGTATGACATTAAAGGCAGACAGTTTTTGAAAACGCTCGGCAAGTATTATTTTGTCGATACCGGAATCAGAAATCATATTATAAGTCAGTCCGCCAAAGATTTGGGACATTTGCTCGAAAATGTGGTTTATCTGGAACTGCTCAGAAGAAAGAACAAAGTAAATATCGGAAAACTGGCGGAAAAAGAGGTTGATTTTGTGGCAACCGATATGAATGAAGTTGAGTATTATCAAGTTTGTGCAAGTGTGCTTGACGAAAATACATTGGAACGAGAGCTCGCACCGCTTAAAGAAATAAAAGATAATTACCCAAAAATACTTTTGACGCTTGACGATATAGGCAATGGGGCAAATTATGAGGGAATACGGCAGATAAATGTGATAGATTGGCTTTTGGGGTGATAATATATTATGGATATAAAATCTGAATTACTGAAATTTAATGATTTTGCAAGTGCCGTTTATGACAAACAAACGAGATTAAGTGATATTTTATTAAGGTATTCTTTTTCCAAAACTGAAATTGAGCTTTTGAAAAAGGAAGCCATCGAAAATTTACTTGAAAACATCAATTTTGCATTGCAATGCAAGTTTGTAAGCAATTCAAACAGGATACGGCTTTATCAAATAATCCGCAAAAGATACGGGCTATTCGGCTATGCTAAGTCTACATTGCGTGAAACCGCCGCAGATATGGGTATTTCTCACGAAAGAGTAAGGCAGCTTGAAGAAAAAGCAATCAGATACTTGCAACCAAATAAGCGCGGTGATTTTCTGGCTATGGCAATCGTTATTTCAGCGTGTAGAGCGTTAAATACAGACATAACATC
>CAKVOK010000109.1 GCA_934792465.1 uncultured Clostridia bacterium
CTTGAACAATTACAAAATGCCGAAAAAATTAGTATATGAGTGCATTTTGTAATTGTTCAGCAGTCATTAAATATCAAGCTTTAAATCGTTTTCCTTTATCCAACCCATGCGGCGGAACGGAATCGATATAAGCCATGTTATAACGCCGGGGAGAATAAACGAAATAAGTATGAGTGCGGCAACGTCGGAAAAGGTTATCGCCGTTTTCAGTCCTGCCGAAATATCGTTAATCCAACCGGTATACACGCCGATTTGCCCTACGAGTCCGCACGTTCCCATGCCGGACGATACGGCTGCACCGTTCATTTTCAGCTTAAACAGACACGTCGCAAGAGGACCTGTTATTGCCGAACATATTGTCGGCGGAAGCCATATTTTCGGGTTTTTCACGATATTGCCCATTTGGAGCATGCTCGTGCCGAGTCCCTGGGCGGCAAGTCCGCCCCATTTGTTTTCTCTGAAACTCATAACCGCAAAGCCTACCATCTGCGCACAGCAGCCGGCAACAGCCGCACCGCCGGCGAGTCCGGTGAGCGAAAGCGCTGCGCATATTGCGGCAGAGCTTATCGGCAGAGTCAGTGCTACGCCGACTACTACCGATACAATAATTCCCATGAGGAACGGCTGCAATTCCGTCGCCCACATTATCGCACCGCCGACTGCGCTTGCGGCACGTCCGATATACGGAGCGGTGAGCATGGAGAGAATTACGCCTATACATATCGTTACAAAAGGTGTTACGAGAATATCTATCTTTGTTTCTCCGCTGACGGCTTTTCCGAATTCGACGGCTATAACCGAAACAATCAGCACCGCAAGAGGGCCTCCGGCACCGCCGAGAGAATCTGCGGCATAGCCTACGGCACAGAGCGAAAACATTACAAGCCTCGGCGCTCCGAGTGCTATTGCGATAGCTATAGCCATAGCCGGACCTTTTACGGCACTTGCGTATTCGCCTATTTTCGTCAGTATTTCTATATTCAGCTGTGTGCCGAGTGTGCTTATAATTGTTCCTATAAGCAGCGATGCAAAAAGACCCTGCGCCATTGCGCCGAGTGCGTCTATGCCGTACCGTTTTGCCGAAAATACAATGTTTTTTCTTTTTAAAAATTCTTTTATCATTTTGTCGTTTCCTCCGCTTTCTCAAGTGAGCCGGAACCAAATTCACGGCTGAGCCTGTTTTCGATTTTATCAAGCGTTTCTTCGCTGTCTGCTTCTATCGTATGAAAATGCACACCGCCCGTTAGACTCATCAATGTTTTTCCTTCGGGAGATTTACTCAAAAATTCGTCAATATCCTTTTTCGAGGATATGAACAAATCAACGCTTATCTGCCCGTAAATCGGGTGTTCGAGTATGATGTCGAGCATTTTCCCTCCGCCGTCCGTGATTATCTCCATTTCACGGCGTATATCCTCGTCCGAATGCTTTATTTTAATGCACCTGCGCACCTTGCCGAATCCGCTCAGCGACGAAAATATCATGTATCCGCTGCTTGTGGAAATGATGTTTTTATCCTCCGCACGCAGCAATGCCATATCCTGAACTATTACCTGCCGGCTTACGCCGAACATCTTCGCAAGAGTGCTGCCTGAAATGGGTGCGTCCGATTTCAGCAGCGCTTCCGCAATGCTTCTGCGCCGTTCAATCCCTTTCAATATGTACCACCTCTTTTTTCAATAAGGGGCTTTAGCCCCGTCATTCAACGTTTTCAGCGGGAGATTGTATCCGCCGCTGAAAAAATTAAGATGTCACCCGCCGCCGAGAGAGGCGGAAAACATCTTAATTTAGTTATACTTGAAATATAGTATATCACATTTTTTGCCGTTTGTCAAGCACCTGTCTTGTCATGTGTAAAAGTTTGCGCAAAAAAGTTTGCGCAAAAAAAGAGATGGTGCAGCAAAACAATCACGTTTTACAACACCATCTCGTCCGTTGTTTCAATAAGGGGCTTTAGCCCCGTCATTCAACGTTTTCAGCGGGAGATTGTATCCCGCCGCTGAAAAAAATTAAGCGGAACCCGCCGCCCGCAGAGGCGGAGGATATCTTAATTTAGTTATATAATGACTGCTGAACAATTACAAAATGCACTCATATACTAATTTTTTCGGCATTTTGTAATTGTTCAAGTG
>CAKVOK010000110.1 GCA_934792465.1 uncultured Clostridia bacterium
GCTGTTTTTAGGTGTGAAACCGAAGGTTTCACACAAATGGTTTCGCAAAACCATTTGTTCAGTAGACATTATTTTATGTGTTCCGAACACGGCTTGTTTTCCGTAGATATGCGGAAAAGATGATTTTAATATGAATCGAAATCGATTCCGCTGTAATAAATTCTCAATATATCACGGTAGTTTTTGCCTTCTTCGGCATAGAATTTGGCGCCCCATTGGCTCATGCCCACTCCGTGACCGTAGCCTTTTACGCTGAATACGGCTTTGTCGGTCAGCGAAAGCGTGTAGTTGTGTGAACGCAGATTGAAAAGCGTGCGCATTTTCGTTCCTTTTATCTCTACGCCGCCGACTTCGCAGGATATGACTGCGCCGCCCTCGGAACGCTTTTCGTTTTTATACCAGGCGGACGGACTGCCGGAAAAATCGGCATTCTTGTATTCGGAAAATATGCGGCTTTTAAATTCGTTAAGCGAAAATTCGGCAGAAGAAGCATATCCGGGGGCGTTTTTGTCGTATGGGCTGGAAACGCTTTTCAGGTACGGCAAATCTCCGCCCCATACGTCTTTTGAATTTTCGGTTTTTCCGCTTGATATGGCATAAAAAACAGCGGTAATCGGTTTTCCGCCGTAGGTCATGATAATGCCTTGCGTATCGTCGACTGCGGCGATTATTTTTTTCTTGTAGGTTTCTCTGTCTTTTTCGTCCCACCTTGCAAGGCGGTTTTCCATGGAAATCCATGCCTTGCAATGCGCAGGGTCGGTGCATACGTCCGCACCCTTGTGCTTTGTTTCTTTTTCCGTACCGTTTTCTATGCGGTTTACGGCGAATGTGCGTGCGGCAACGGCCTGCGCTTTCAGTGCTTCGAGAGGGAACGAAGCCGGCATTTCGGCACTGACAACGCCGTAAAGATATTCTTCAAGATTTGTCTCGATAACCTTGTCCTCGGATTTTATATAAGCGGTTATTTTTCTGTCTGAGGTATGTCTGCCGTGCGTGTAGCGCATATCTTCGGATATGAGGCTTCGGCTGCCGGAAATCAGCGGAATTATTATAACGGAAAGTATGCATACGGCATATAGAAATATGTATTTTTTCATGCTTGTGACCATTAAACCCTTTCAAATTTTTCTTCCTGTAATTATTCTATGAAATTATTTTTGTTTTTATTATTGCTTTTTTCGTTTGATTGTGATATAATTGAATTTGTGAATATAACAACAGCTGTATATATGGGAGTGTGTGATATGGATATAAAAAAAGTTATTGAAAATCTTGAAAAAAATAATATGACGGCATATTGTGTGAAAACAAAAGCCGATGTCGTGCCTTTGATAGAAACATTGATAAGACCCGGCGAAACGGTCGCACTCGGCGGCTCGATGTCGCTTTTTGAATGCGGCGTGATTGATTTTTTGAGAAACGGGAAATATAATTTCATAGACAGATATAAGGACGGAATTGACGTAAGACAGGTATATCTCGATTCGTTCGGAGCGGATACGTATTTTTGCAGCTGCAATGCCGTTACGGAGGACGGCCTTTTGTATAACGTTGACGGCAACAGCAACAGGGTTGCGGCAATCTGCTACGGTCCGAAGTCCGTAATAATGGTTGTGGGAATAAACAAGATTGTTAAGGATGCGGACGAAGCTATACTGCGTGTGAAAAATACGGCAGCGCCGAAAAATGCAAAGCGCCTTTCGTGCAAGACGTATTGCGCCGAAAAAGGGCATTGTGTGTCGGAGAAAAGCAGCTTCGGCGGCTGCGCCGGCAAAGACAGAATATGTGCCAATTACGTTATTTCCGGCAGGCAAAGAGTTCCCGGCAGGATAAAGATTATATTTGTTGAGGAAAGTGTCGGTTATTAGTTTATTACCGCACCCGAAAGGGTATACTTAAAAATATATTTGTAAAAATTTATTTTTTACTTTACAATATGGGATATATATGGTATAATATATGCAGGTGTCTTGTGATACAAGCCACACGGGCTAACGCCCTAACCGTACTGACGTACGGCTGCATTATTGACGGCGTCGTAAAAATGCCCTTGCGAGCAAGCATTTTTACTTCCTGGTTAAATAAAAGTATATAATTAAATAACGGAAAGCTTGCGCTTTCCTTAAAAGGTT
>CAKVOK010000111.1 GCA_934792465.1 uncultured Clostridia bacterium
GCTGTTTTTAGGTGTGAAACCGAAGGTTTCACACAAATGGTTTCGCAAAACCATTTGTTCAGTAGACATTATTTAAATCCGAGGTATAACTTTAATATTATTCGGATGCATTAATCACATCAAAATATACGAACCGTATTACAGCATATTGTTTATCTTATCTCTCAGTTTAAGTATATATGTATAGTCTTTCGGATAATCCTTCAGGGTCAGCTCGCCGTCCGAATCAATCAGTTTTTCAACCCCATCTTTGCCAATCTTCGATTCGAGAAGCTTCAGCGCACGCATATCCTGCAATGCGTCGTAGAATACACGGCTTCGTATAGAATGAATAGCACCGTTATCATACGGATAAACGGAAAACGAATCTCCGGACTGGAACGCACAGCCGGCGTCCGTAACCTTGTACGGGTCGATTTTCTCTACGGAAAGCTGCGTGTTGTAGAAGTTATACCCCCAGTGCAAAAATCCTTTCACGTCATATTTATACATCTGAATACCCAAGATTCTGTTTCTGCCGGAGGGCATTGCAAAGAATCTGTTGCTGTACGTTGTTCCGGGTGCGCAGCAGGTGTATGTCCATAAATCCGGCACGTTGTTTTCTATAAACGTTTCCAGATGCTGAAGCGACACAACCGGGTGACGGCTTACGCCCTTGCCGTAGAAATCAAAATCGGACAAAGCATCCATGATTGCATAATCACCCAAATGCTTCATCAGCATATTTTTGTCGTATTCGTAGCTTTTGAGATGCTCTGCCGAAGGCTCGTCCGATACATGGAAATATGTTACGTCTTTTATGCCGAGTCTTTCTGTTTCGAGCTTAAGCTCCGGCAGAAATGCGTCCAGAAACTTTTCGTATTCGCCGCCGTCCGCTCTCACGTCCCAGCCGAATATTCTTTTTTCTTCGCCGTTTTCCTCTGCGATTATCTTTGGAGTGAATTCCGCTCCCCATTGCGTGAACAAATGCGACATTTCAAAATATTTCATGCCGTTTTTACGGCACATATTTACCCAGCGTTCCAGCTTTTCAAATCCGAAAGAATATTTTCCGTCGGAAATTTTTACGTCAACAAGCTGCACGGTCGGGCGTTCCGCACCGACTTTCGTGTCGAGCGGAGGTGTGAAAAGCGGAGTTAAAATCATGTTTATTCCGCATTCCGCAGCGGTCTTTACGAAGCTTTCGATAAGCTGCCAATGCTCCTCGGAAAACACGGGAACGTTGAAATAATCTGCGATACAGTCCGAGTGAAACCACTGCGTGTATATCGTTTCCTGTTCCGGCAGGTCGGCGGCGATTATTTTAAGCTCAAATGTAACCGATTTTATATCTTCGCTTGTTTCAAATTTGAACGTTATCGGGTACGTTCCGGCTTTGAAGCCTTTCGGTACGTCCGCCGTCACCCAAAGCGTGTTCATGACGGGCGATATGTCTGTAGTGCCCTCGCTTGCAGGGAAAAGCACATCGGGGAAAAGTCCCGGTTTTGTCGTTATGTAATCATCGTCATAATCGCCGATTCTGCACGGCAGCTGCGACGGCACATGACCGACTTTGTAAAAGGAAACAAGCTCCTTTATCGGGGATTCGAGCGAAATCGCAACGTCAGTTTTACATGCGGATTCATACATATACATAATCTGATATGAGAAACGTTCTCCGCCGAGTGCCGAAAATGAGTTGAATTCGGGTTTGTTTCTTCCGTCGTCCAAAAAGATTTTTTCGAGTGACGAAACCTGTTTCAAAAATATTTTATTCATGTTTTTCTCCTTTGCTGTGTATTATCGTTGCTTTTATTGTAATATAAATAAAAATTTATGTATATACAAATTCGGCTATTTTTTATATAAAATCGGCTACGTAGAATATCTACGGAGCGTTTGTTGACTTATTGCCCGAAATGCGGTATACTGTAATACGGGAGGTGATTACGCATGGATTGTGCAAAGACGGGAACTGTTATTTCGAGATTGCGCCATGAAAAGGGATATACGTATTCCGAGATTTTATTCAAACAAGCTTTATTTTAATGACTGCTGAACAATTACAAAATGCACTCATATACTAATTTTTTCGGCATTTTGTAATTGTTCAAGTG
>CAKVOK010000112.1 GCA_934792465.1 uncultured Clostridia bacterium
TGCTGTTTTTAGGTGTGAAACCGAAGGTTTCACACAAATGGTTTCGCAAAACCATTTGTTCAGTAGACATTATTTACTTAATAATAAAGAGAAATCAAATTTGATATTTTCATCATTTACTCTGTATTGTTCGGCAACCAAAGGTCCGCAGCTGCCGGAACCCAATCCGCTTACTTTGTAGTCTATGCGAACGTTTACATCATCGCTCTTTTTAAGCTCGAAATTGTGCATTTTGGAAGTAAGTTCTTTTGAGGTATATTCCGAAACGCTTATTTCCATACCGTTTGAAGAAACGACTTCAAGCTTTCCGAGTTTCAGATAGCGTGAATCATAATGATTTCCGTGTTCCTGCGGCTTTATGTAATCAACGTATTCTTTCTCCGCTGTGCTTTCATACATACCGATTTTTGAACCGTGGTGCATATCCCGATATGCTTCATTCGGTCCGTAACCGAAATATTTGAAATTGCGCTCGCCTGTTGTAAATTCAAAACCGAGCCTCGGCAGGAAAACTCTGTCTTTATCAAACTTTCCGCTGAGCGAAACATCAATTCTGCCGTCCGCAAAGAAAGTATACGAAACCGTGTACTTAAAAAATTCCGAACGTGCAACGGCGGCAAGTCCTGCCCGAACTGTTATTACGTTGTCGTTTATTTCAACGGAATATACCTTTGTATGCGTTTTATCATAATTTGCATCTTGCCATTTTACACGTATTTTTCTGTCATTATCCGTAGGCGCACGCCATACGCTGAGTTTGAGCGGCGAAGTGATAAGTCCGTTCATGCTTTCGAGATAGCCGTAGTGCATATTGAATTTATATTCAAATCCGCCGCCTGATATTGTCGCATATTCTCCGCAGGCTTTTATTTCGGCTTTTCCGCTGCCGTTCGGCAATGCTGCGGTATCTGCAAGCTTGTGCTGCGTAAACGCAATTTCTCTGCCGTTTTTATCTTTCATCGAAATATTCAGATATGCTCCGAACTTACATTCGGGAATCTTAAAGTCAAGCGCAGCCGATTCTGTCGTATGCGGTGCTGTATCAAGCTTTAATATGCCGTTTTGCACAGCTTCGCCGTCTGCCGTTATGTTCCATTCGAATGTATAATCCGAAAAGCTTGTAAAGTCGAATTTATTGTGCAGTGTCAGCACATTTTTGTCAAGCACTGTTTCAAGCGGCTGATAAACGGCTTTCGCTTCGAGAGAACCTGCTTTGAAGCTTCTGTCGCTGAATACAAGACCGTCGCAGCAGAAGTTTCCGTCATGCGTTTCTTCGCCGAAATCTCCGCCGTAGCAAAGTTCGCCTTTTTCATTCGGCGCAACATGGTCTGCCCATTCCCAGATAAATGCTCCTACCATGTACGGAGTACGGTCAATTACTTCCCAATAATCAGCCAAATCTCCGGGGCCGTTGCCCATTGCATGGCAGTATTCACACCATATGAACGGACGTTTGTCGCCTGTCTGATAATAATATTTTGCAATATCGTCCGGTGTTGCATACATACGGCTTACAACATCTACGGTATCCGGGTCTTTTACGACACCGTTAGTTCCGCAATATACGTTTTCGTAATGCACAAGACGGTTTATGCCCTTTATTTCCGATTGTCTGCCATGAAGAAAATCACTCATTGCAGCAAAGTTTTCGCCGTAGTTGGATTCGTTTCCGAGACTCCACATAACAACGCAGGTGTGGTTTTTATCACGTTCGAATAGGCGCTCGGCTCTGTCGAGAAATGCATTTTTCCATGCCGGATTCTGGCAGGGCCACATCTCGGATTTGTCATATTGCCAGTTACAGCTGCGATTTGCGATGCCGTGCGTTTCAATATCCGCTTCATCAATAACATAAAATCCGAGCTCGTCGCAAAGCTCAATGAATGCCGGCTGCGGAGGATAATGTGAAGTTCTTATTGCATTTATGTTAAGCTCTTTCATCTTCAAAAGCTCATTTCGCATAAATTCATAAGACATTGCATAGCCCTCGTATGGGTGCGTATCGTGATGATTGACACCCTTAAGCTTTACGCTTACACCGTTTATCAAAAGCTCGCCCTTGTCGGTTACGGCTTGATCTCT
>CAKVOK010000113.1 GCA_934792465.1 uncultured Clostridia bacterium
GTTGCTTATCGGTATTTTGTATTCGCTCATCAGCTGCCGAATCAGCTCAATCGCATTTGATACGGTTTTGCTCGGGATATAATATCCGTCTTTGTTGCTGTGGCTCACCATTTCAACCGATATGCTGTTGAAGTTTGTAACAATCCCCTTGAGCCGTCCTTTTCCGCTGTCGCCCACAGCCCATGCCGCATTGGACGGAGGAACACAGCAGTATACCGTGTCCCCCTCGTCAACAATATAGTGTGCGCTTGCTTCCCTGTCGGTTTTTGCAAAGTAGTTCGCATTGCTTTGCGCCGTTGCCGTAGTTCCGTCATTTGCTGTGTAATGAACAACGATATATTTCGGAACGTTTTTCCCTCCGTAATGCCTTGCACGGTATGAGGTGTCTATATTAAACATTTTCAATTTCCTCCGGGATTTCAATATCATATACTGTGTATCCTTTGATAATCTTTTCCGGAGTGTCGGTGTATTTAACGGCGATATATTGTGTTGCTTCGTCATATTCGGGCATTACTGCCGTGTCATCAAGAGGCTTGTATCCGAATTCTTTCAGCTGTTCGTCCGTAGGGTTGCTTATAACCTTAACGAGCTTATTTCCTATGTATCGTTTGAGTATTTCCCCGTTATATCCCTGTATTTCGTTTTCGTTTATAAATAAATACATAATTTCATCTCCTAATTTAAATATTTTATGTCAATTGCGGACGGTGCGACCGCCGTATCTGCCGTTATGTTGTTCTCTCCCTTGTACAGCTGCAATTCGGGTAAACCGTCAGCCTTGTAGCTTATGCTTTCGCCGTCTTTGAGCGGTGCTGTATGATACACATTCGTTGTGTCGGGTGCTCGGTACGGTTCGTAGTCTGTAGCCGTATCGCCGATTTCTAATTGAATATTTGTCAAAGTTACAGTAACTCCATTATAATCAGCCGAATTAGTACGCCCCCTGATTTCAATTTTCATTAACATTTTATTTTCAGGAAAAATTTCGCTATTATTCTGTAAGACTATAGTAGTTGCGTCAGAAAAATAAAATATGATTTCAGGTACAAAAGCGTTGTTTGAGGATTCTGCACTAAAGCTTATTCGTTCCCCGTTGCAGTATCTAATCCCGGGAAAATATTTTTGAAAGTCTGTATATGTCCCTGCAGCATAGAAGTTATTAGTTTGTGTTGCAGACATATACGTGATATTCAATAAATTCTTACCCCTATTTACAAGCGGAATTTTATATCCGTATGGCTCATAATCCGTGGCGGTATTGCCGATTTCCAGCATAGGTTTAAATACGAGATTGTTGACTGTCGTTCCGCTGAATATGTTGATTGATAATTCTAACTGGCTATAATCTTTATTGGTTAGGTTCAACAAAGCACCGTTCCCTATATCAGAAGCACCGACAACATATGTGTAATCTGATTCTGTTTGTTTAAAGGCACTAACTGTCATTCTGTATGTGCTTAAACTTCCTCCGGCAGGACAACCGCTGATGTATAGTGTCGTAGAGCTCGGCTTAAAATTCTTGTCAGTGGTCTTGATATAAAATGTTGCATTTGCTGTAGCTGTTCCGTTTACAGTAATACTTCCGTCACCGTTGTCCGTAAAAGTGACACCGTTTACGGTCTTTGTGGTATTGGCATACGGATAAGGTATGAGATTTTTCGTTTTATCACCTACACCGTATACGGTATATTTCTCATATTCCGTAGCCGTATCACCAAGCTCGAGCATTGGCTTATATGTCCCTTTGCACTCGGCATTTGCGTACCTTTTACAAGCTATTTGGATATATCTTGCATTTTCAGCGGTAGTAAACGTATGTGTCGCAACAGTCGGTATAAGAGTTATTTCCGTCCCGATAAGCGCTCTGTTTTCGTCCAACTGCCTTAACGTAAAAGCAACATTGGCAGCGTCATCGCTTTGATTTTTCGAAAACGTAAACGTTGTATTCGGTGCTATCGACATAATCTTGAAGAAAAAATCGCTGTATCC
>CAKVOK010000114.1 GCA_934792465.1 uncultured Clostridia bacterium
ACCCGACAGACCCCACAAATGCCGATTACATGAAACAGGCACTCATGAAGCTGAAACGTGAATTTGCTTTCTGCGTTACGGTACAGGCAAGTCCATTCTACGGCAACTACTGGAAAAAATACTGCAATTCATGGCGAAGCAACACCGATTCGATTGACACATGGGAAAATATAAAGGAAAGCTTTTATACGGTTGATGTATGGGACAAATACGTTGTTCCGGGGCATTTCTACGACCTGGATATGCTCGAAACAGGCACTTTGCATACGAACGGCGGAAAAAGCGGAATTACGGAAGATGAAGCCGTCTTTGCGTATACGCTGCGTGCGTTTTTTATGTCGCCGATACAGCTGAGCTGCGATTTGTCAAAGCTTACGGATTTTGAATATAATCTGTATTGCAACGATGAAATCATAGCGATACATCAGGATTCGCTTGCGAAATATCCGCAGTTTATCTTTGAAAACGGCGAATGTAAGGTGTATAAACGGCAGCTTGAAAACGGCGACGAAGCATGGGCGATATTCAATGCAGGTGATACGGAAACTTCGGATACACTGGATTTCGGCAAAAACGTAAAAATACGTGACGTATGGACAAAAGAGGATTTGTCGGAGGGAAATTCACTGAATTACAATATCGGGCCTCATTGTGTAATGGTGCTTAGAATAAGTGCCTAAGGCACGAAAAAGGAGAAAAAACTATGAATTTAATACCGAAAGAATCAAATGGTTTGACATATAACTATTATTGCACATTTAGTTCACAGGGTGTATGGGGCGTTGATAGAAAGATAGCGTCGATTGTGGAAATACGGAACAGAATCAATTCCGAATTTCTTTTCGGGAAAGGCGGCGTGCTTGAGGCACACGATGAGATAATACGAAAAGATATTCTTGTTTTGCTTGACGACGGCTGGGACGTTCCGCCGGGGATTGAGCATACCGAGAAAAACTGCGGACTTTTCGGTTCTATGATTGTTGACGGCGAGAAATTCCCCGAATTTGCGGAACTTAATCCGTATGACAGATTGAAGTCGCTTTCCGAAAAAATAAAATCTATTGGGTATGCCGGACTTGCGCTTTGGATTCCGGCAAACCACTACGGCGAGGAATACGGCGAAGCAAGAGAAAAATATATGAAAGATGCGGAAGCGTTCTGGACGGAACGTGCGAAAATGTGCGCATATGCCGATGTGAAATACCTTAAGGTAGACTGGGGCTACCACGGCAGAGATGTTGAGTACCGCAAAATAATAACGGATAAAATGCGTGAATTTTCACCGAATACGATGATAGAACACGTTATCGGGATATTTGACCGGCCGTATGACCCAAGCCTTGACGTGCAGAAAGGCGAAGAATTTTTAAAATTCATGGAGCTTGCGAAAGATACCGTCAAAATCTCGGATTTTTACCGTACATACGATGTGTTGGAGGAGCTGTCCGAGGCGACGACACTCATGCGTATCGCAAAGCTGATTGACATAAAAGCCGAAGCGGACGAGGAATATAAGGGGATTATAAACGTTGAGGACAATCCGATTATAGCGGCGGCGCTCGGCATGACAATGGGAATAATGCGCCACAAAAACAAGCCGAGATATGATGACGTTGTAAATTCGCTGATATGGCAGAGAATTGCACCGCCGTTCAGGTTTGAACCGAACAATTTCAAATACAGCGGCGAGCTGATTTGCGACAGCTACAAATTCAACGCCAATCCGAATGAATGGCCGTATCTCGGAGATGAAACGATAGAGCAGTATGCTCCGGCGGTTATGTCGGCAAACGCTCCGCTTGCGGAAGTGCGCTGCGATGAGGAATATACGCCGTTTGTGCTTAATTCGAGAAACAAAATCACGGACGCATATACTGTCGCCGTATTGGAAATCAATAAAAATAACGAAAAGTATATACCTCTTGCCGATATATCGGTATGCGGAGCAAGTGCGAACGCTCCGGTGGGATTTTTCGGAAA
>CAKVOK010000115.1 GCA_934792465.1 uncultured Clostridia bacterium
GGTCATAACGAGGCGGTCTTGAAAACCGTTTGGGGGCAACCCCACAAGGGTTCGAATCCCTTCCTCTCCGCCATAAGCCCCGATTTTTCGGGACTTTTTTCGACAATATAAGGAGGATTTCTGAAAATATGTTGCCTAACAATTTTTCGCAAATTGCCGAGCGAATACAAAGACAAAACAATCGCTCATTAAAAGAGTTGTTTAAAAACGATATTAGAGGTTCTTTTCTTATTGATATAAAATATCGAGTTTTTAATGCAATTGCAGAAAAGTTTTTTGAGTTGTATGATCTTCGCTGGTCTGATGAAAGAATGGTAACCGGAATTGGTCCAGAACCGGAATATGACATCTGTAAACATATCGTTGGAGTACATAAAGCAAATACGATTTTTCTCACCACGGAAGATAAATCAAGGATAGAGAAAGACGAAAATTACAAAAATAAACTCACAAAACAAGTTTCTGAACAAATTTTTCTTCGGGAGTATGGTAGTGCATACTTTAGACACAAGCCCATTATGTTGGGAGAACGATTCAACTACTACCCCGTGCCGTATGAGTTGTTTGTTTTATGTATGAAAATGAATCATATGATTTATTTGAACGGAGCAAAAAACAAATCAGTTTTTTATTTTGCAAAAATCACAAACAAAGCATTGTCTGCATTATCGCTCATTGAAGATAACTTCCTTGGAACAGCATATTTACCTTGCCGAACCGTACTTGAACTGTATGCAAAACTTCTTGTTATGCGTGTTTATCCCGAACTGTTTGCCGAGGACGAAAAATTCTCTTATTTTGAAACACTTCAAACGTGCTGCAACCAAGTATTTCCCGATGAATTTAATAAATTGTTCGCAAACCGCAAAAATAAAAATGAACGCAACAAGGTTGAATATATGCATTATGGTTTTGTTGATAAAATTCCGAACTATCACGATATTGTAAAGCAAAAGCCATATACTTTTATAGGCGTTTTAAATTATCTTAAAGCAAACTGTGAAAATGAAACCCCCATTGCATTTGAGATGATGGAACGTCTTCATAAAATGTGTCATGTATACGTGCATGGCGGTGTTGTTGAATCACGATATCCATTGCTTCATTATTTCGAGATATCTTTAATGTTAAGTAGCGTTATTCCATCTGTATATGAGATGTTTTGTGAAGATTATGCAGAGGAAAGAGATGTTTTCGGCATCAATGTTTTAGATAAAATTGAGGCAGATTACATTTTACTTTGCGAACAATACGAAAAACGGAGTACCGAGAATTTTGAAATGAAAAACTGACATTCGTAATCATTATTCTAAACAATAAAAGACACAGCCCCTCCTTCATGGCAGGGCTGTGCCTTTTCTTATTCCTTATTTGAGAACATAAGGATCGCATTCAAATGCCACGCGGATTTGTTGACGATCTCGAAGGCGACGTCGCTGACGAGGAAGTCAACGATGGCGGCTTTGGAGATGATATACTTGCCGCTGATGCGGACGGCATCGATGTGCTTTTGTTGAATGTGGGACAGCACCATAATACATCTCCTTATCTGTATCTCTCGGTATGTCTTTACCGTAGAGATAGATTTTCCTGAGCTGGTATTCGGCATAGTCATTGCCGTTTTCGGCGGCTATCTTAAAACTGCGGATGGCTTTTTGAATGTCCTTGACCTCATCCTCGGTCAGATAAATTTTGCCTGCAAGGTACGCAGCATAGGGATTTTTCTGTGCGGCGGCACGGTCAAGCCATTCTACGGCTTTCTTTCTATCTTTCGGTATGACCTCGCCCTTGTATAACAGCCTGCCGAGGATAAACTGCGCCGGAGCAAAGCCTTTTGATGCCGACAGGTTCGGCAGGCGCACGGCTTCGTTAATGTTTTGAGCGAGAATATCTCCGTCAAGATATGCCTTGCCGAGGGTGTACGCCGCATATTTGTTTCCTTGCTCTGCGGATCGGCGCAGCAGGCTTTCGGCTCG
>CAKVOK010000116.1 GCA_934792465.1 uncultured Clostridia bacterium
CTTTTGCACCGCTTAAAACGTCTTTTTCGCTCAATGTTTCGAGCATTTCTTTGTAATATGCGTTTTTGCGTTCCGCAAGTTCCTCCTTTTCGGCATCGGTATATTTTTTATCTGTCTTTTCAAGCAGAATTTCCAGTGATGCCATGCGGCTTATTCCGCGCTGGCGTATGTTATCTTCTTTTGTGAAATTAGTTATACCGATTTCTTCGCCGAGCTTTTTCCATGCTTCGTAGTGCATAGAGTCGGTAGTTACAAGAACACCGTCCAAATCAAATATTACAGCTTTTATCATAAGTTCACACCTCGAATTTATACTCGGAATTTTTATTCAAAATTACGGGTTCCCCTTTAAATACAATCTTTATATCACGATTGCCGACGTTTTTGATTATATATTCGTTTGTTGTCATTTCAATATATATTTTCTGCTTTTGATACATAAAATTAAATTTTACGCTGTTCCACCAAGGCATTATATGTGGATTTATTTCTATTTTGCCGCTGCGGCAAACAATACCTGCGATGCCGCGGAATACCGCATACCATGCTCCGACAAGACAGCCGGAATGAACACCCTGCCATGCACAGTTGTGAATATCGTAAATATCTATATATGCGGTGTCTATGAGATAATTATAAGCCGAAAGCATTCTTCCGTTATCTGCGGCGCAAACGGAATGCGGAGCAAACGACAGTGATGACGACGACTCGCACATATGTTCGTAATAATCCCAGTTTGCGGCATAATCCGAATTTTCGGGATTTATATTGAGGTAGCTGTAAATAAGCATTACATCGGGTTGTTTTATTATCTGGCTCTTGTTGTAAAGACCGGATTTTTTCATTTGGAATCCCGTGGCACTGCTTCCGCCGGTTTCCTCAAGCGTGCGGCTCAGATTGAAATATCCGTCAAACTGCGGTATCATTCCGCATTTGTCCATTGGCAGATAGAGATTTTCGGCTATTTCCGAGTAATCATTTTCAAGACCGAGTTCTTTGCAATATTCGGTTGTTTTTTCAAGTACGAATTTTACAAGATAATTTGTATATGCGTCATTGTTTACATATGGGTGATGCTCATCCGTACCGGTAACGCGACGTATTTCATATTTCCCGTTTATTTTTTCAACTCGGCTCTTCCAGTACTCGCAAAGCTCACAGAGCATTTTTATTCCATAATTATTTAAAAATTCCGTATCGCCCGATACCGTTACATAATGAATAATGCCCCAGGCTATATCGGCGTTTATATGTATCTGCATGAACGGATGACGTGCGTATATCCAAACACGTTCGTCACCCTCGACGGATGAGCAAAAAGCATATTTTGCGCCGCAAAGTCCTGCTTCTTTGGCATTCTGTTTTGATTTTTCAAGGCAGTTGTAACGATACATAAGAGCTTTTTTTGCGGTATCGGGATTTGTATATATGAAAATCGGAAGCTGATATACTTCGCAGTCCCACCATACAAAATCGTTATATCTTTCGCCTGTAAGCCCTTTTGCGGCAATACTGTGTATGCTGTCGTTTCGTGCCGCTGAAATTATTGAATGATAATTTGCAAATCTCACTCCTGTATCTGCACGGACATCGCCGTCGATTTCCATATTTACGGAATCATATACTTTTTTGTATTCGATCAGATGCGCATTGTAATAATCGTCATATCTTTTTCCGAGTACAACAGGTCTGTCAACGTCATCTTCTCTGCTTGAAACTATGTAAACATTTTTTTCAACAAGATAGGTTTT
>CAKVOK010000117.1 GCA_934792465.1 uncultured Clostridia bacterium
ATTTGCAGCACGGTTTCAATTTTATCCTCCGAGATACGATGCTCTGCATTTGCGATATGTGCTATCTGATTTATGTTATTTCCGATAGCGTTTATCTCACGAAGCAGTCTTACATATTCATCGGGCGGACAGGGGCGAATTTCTTTCCCCATAATCAGTTTACGGATATATGGCTCCATTTTTAAGGCACAAGCGGCGGCATTTGTTTTCAGCCTCTTGTGTTCCTGTTCGGTGAGCCGTACCGATATTTTGATTTTATCCATTGTTAAAATCACCTCATTTCTTTTAGCCGTGCGGCGGGGTATTAGGGGCATTGCCACTAACAAGCGGGCGTTTTGCCGTCAAAATGCCGTGCTTGCTAATACAAATGCTCACGCATTTGTCCCGTCCGCCTTCGGCACTGTTCTTTCCGCTGGGAAAGCCTCCTTTACATTCCGCATTCGTCCTTGCAGGGGCAGTTTTTGCACTCGTCCTCGCTGCACTCATACTCAAAATCAGCGCAATCGTCCTCATCATCAGCTTTGATTTTGTTTTCGTATTCCGATATAACCTCGCCGTATTCACAAAAGCTGCACTTATGATCGCATTCTTCATAGCCGCAGAGATACTTGGCAATGAGATATTGAATTAACTCCCAAAATGCGGCGGCTTCAAATTCCTCTCCGTACTTATATAACCCGTCTTTCATATATCGGCGATATATCACGGCTTCAAATTTATCATCGGAACGGACTATCATTCTGTGATAATATGTTGCCGCAAGCGTCATATCGTCAAGCAGCCACAGTTCGTAACCTTCCGACATCTCGCACAATTCAGCCGTATCTTTCGTTACGGTTCTGTCGAGCAGATATGCGTTTTTTCCGAATACCGTTTTTTCGCCGTATCCATTTTCAAAATATTTTCCGCCGTTTCCGTATGCTTCAAATACATAAACGGGATTAAAGGGAAAATGCATAAGCGGATCAAAACCTTTTGGCACAATTCTTTCCGCATCATAAACCACATCCTGTGCAAAGGAGCTTGCACCGAGGTGCAGCAGACACAGCTTTTCAAGCGAGCGCACAAACAATTCTCTGTTGTAATTGGTGTTCATTTTTGATTACCTCATCTTTCATAAATTTTTGTATCAAAAAAGCCTGCCATATGGGGCAGACTGATTTGCGTGTATTACCGTTCCGGCTCGGATCGTTTTTTCTTTTTTGCCTTTTCATTTTCCTTAATAATTTCATCTGCATAGTCGCTAATAACGCAGCGCAAATCATCCATATGCGAATAATCCGTTTTCAGCCAAACATCGTAACAAACTGCAAGTGGACATTCTGTTTTAATTAGTGCGCTCATTTGTTTTGCATTAAGAACATCACTGTCAATAACGGATAATATATCCTCACGAAGTGTAATTCGGTATGCCTCTTCTATAATTTCCTCCGGCGATGAATGTTTCAGCTTTTCTATGAAATTATCCTGTTCCTTGCTCATTTTTTCATATAATAGGTCTTTGAGTTCATTTCTCTGTTCCATAAAAATCATTCCTTTCTATCTTTCCATAGCATATTCCCGTTTTTTAATCGGAGCGTCATCGTCCGAAATTTCGGTGTCGATAACATTATCGTCC
>CAKVOK010000118.1 GCA_934792465.1 uncultured Clostridia bacterium
GCAGTCATCATTGCTTTATCCCAATGCGAAGTTGCCAATGGATGAAATGTCTTTTTATGCTTCAGAGGCCGATCTGTAGGCTTCTTTGCCACACCCGGCCGAGACCAGAAAAGCCCTTCACCATTGGTAAATGCGCCCTTTCCAGTGACGGGATCAACATATAACTTACCTTCCCACTGATAATGCGCATATGGCGATAAGTAATGAATCACAGCATGATCGTCTTCCTGATAAACTGTTAAGTTTTGTGCCAACATTTCTGCCTGTGATGCTGGCACATATGGATCCATCAGTCGTGCTGCTTCATTTGCCAAAAACAGGAGGCCATCTGATCCTCCTGTTTTCTCACTCACTAAAGTTGAAAAATCTTTTTTCCATTCAAATTCAACTTTCATGTCAGCCTCCTAACCGATAGTGCTTATTTGTCAAATGATTTGTATTGTCTGAAAACGCTGTAACCTTAAAAGCATTCGGTTTGTTACGAGTTAAAAGCTGCGTTGCTGTGTGTCCGTCCGTTCCGGTTATTTCTTCCTGACAAATACCTACTACCACAATATCATCCATAGACACAGTAAAATGACCTGCCGGATTTTTCAAAAATTCTGGATATGGCAGATATCTGGAATCTTTTGGGATGCGAACGGTATATGTATTTGACACTGTAGCTTGTGTAGTCAAAACAGTATTAACCTGCGCCTTATAGAAGCATCCAGAAATTACAGTTCGAATCCACTTTTCTTTTCTGTCTTTCGTATCTGACGCACGAATCCGGTTATACAACGTAATCGTGTGGACATAGTTCGGATTCATTTTAGCCCCCTGTACATCAATCCCGTGTTACAGAGGTACTGCGCAATCAGGCGCCGCACCTCCTTCATTTTGCCTGTTTCAGTCAGCGTTGAATTTGACAGATCTACAGTTCCACTCTGACCATCATTTGACCAGGATACCAATGGACCTGCCAGACCGCTTTCCTGCTGCTCGGCCTTAGCCTTGTCTGCCTGATACAGTACCTCTGCCACGGCGCAGGTACACAGCTTAACCTCTTCCGGTGGCTCCGGCATAGATTTGACTCTTCCAAAAGTATACAGATCAACCTGCGCTCTGGCCTCACGCTCCCAGTACAGGAAGGATTCTTCTGGTACTACTGGGGATTTCCCCAGCAGGTATCCAGATGTGTAAAATTCATAATCTGCGTACATAATCTCCTCCTGATCAGGACTGTGTTGCAAGTGTAATCGTCTTATTGACGGCAGCTGCGTCTACAACAACAGTTTCTGTTACCGATACGCATCCCTTCAGAGAGATCTTCGCCGTATAGGTTCCTGAACGCAAGTTGAACTCTGCCTTACCATTATCATCAGTTGTGAGGATTGCTCCCTCTACATTGATACGAGCTCCCTTACGTGGTTTCGGGCTTTCCGCAGCTCCATCGGTTACTGTGAAGGTAACTTTCTGAGTTGGTGTCGGTGTTCCTGGCTCCAGATAAGCAAATGCACAACCGGTACGGTCCTCATTTAAACGAGTTGCCGGATTTGGAAGCGCCCAGCCCAT